>CAYYFT010000001.1:0-33054 GCA_964471015.1 uncultured Pirellulales bacterium
GGACTTCGCTCTGCCTGCCGGGCGGGAAATAATCGAGGATTCGTGTTACAGTTCCAGTAGCGTCTCTTGTGTGGAGTGTTGAGAAGACGAGGTGACCTGTTTCGGCGGCCATAAGCGTCATAGCAATTGTTTCCGGGTCTCGCATTTCGCCGACGAATATTATGTCGGGGTCCTCACGAAGCATTGCTCTTAATCCGTCAACAAAGGATTTAACGTCTTTTCCGATTTCCCGCTGTGAGATTATGGAATGCTTCTGCTGGTAAATATACTCTATGGGGTCTTCGACGGTGATGATTCTGGAGGCGTGTTTTTCGCTGATTCGGTCGATTAGAGAGGCGATGGTTGTAGATTTTCCTGCTCCGGTGATGCCGGTTATGAGGACAAGCCCCTGCTTTCGGTTGATGATGTCTTTCCAGATGTCGTTGGGAAATCCGGTTGTTTCGACTTTTGGTATGTGCAGAGATAACGCCCTGATTGCGGCACAAATGCCGTCATTTTCCTTAAAGACGTTTATTCGGAACTGAAGTGAACCATATCTGTAAGAGGAATCGACGTTGTATTGGCCTTGCAGCTTGCTTAAGTTTTCGTCACTTAGAAGTGGGTAGATAAGCTGCTTTGCGATTTCTTCAGTTACGGTTAGTCCTTTGAGTTTTACGAGGTCGCCATCGATGCGATAAACGGGAGGGACTCCGATTTTGATATGCAGGTCTGAGACCCTCATAGCACCTTTTTCCTCGAAGTAGGCGAGCATATCGAGAATGCTCCATTTACCGAGGTTTTCGGTAGAATAGACCTTAGCCGAAGCGGGGTATTGTTCAGACATATATCACCTCTGCATAAAGCGGAAGAGTAAATTGGCTGTTTATTTTAACTATTTTACCGCAGTAAGGGATGAGTGGCAAATTATTATGTTTTTTTGTTGGCCGGCCAATTCTGCCCGGAGGGGCGACAAATCACAAAATAGCAGGGAGTAAATTTGGTTTTTATTGGCTTTGTGGCGGGGTGGCGGCTATAATTTTGCGCTACGTATTTGGTTCCTCCTAAGGGGGAGCTTTTCGTGAAAAGGCAAGGATGTGCGAAAGAAAAAGTTATTTATTTTGGTTATAGCGATTTTTGGCTGTGGGGCGGTTTCGTTTGCCATCGAGGGTGGGGTTTCTCGGCAAAGGGCTCAGCCCTTTGTGGGCCAGGACTTGCACCTGTCGGGGCGGGAGGTCACAAGCTACCAGATTGATACCGGCGAGCATACACTTGTTTTCCAGGACGGATTTTCGATGTCGATAGGGGCTAATCAATTTTTTAGTGATAGTGCGGTGGTGTGGCTGGAAAGCGTAACAACCGAATTTCTCGGCAGAACTCAGATTGATTATAAGGTGGGGGCGTATCTTGAGGGCAGTGTGTCGGTTAAAAAAGGCAGAAGTGCCAGAACGACTGATTTGAGCCAGACAGTAGTTGAAGACGGCGGGTCAATGGTTGTTCAGTTTGATATGAGCGGTGAGGTTTTTGTAACGGCGGATAGAAGAGAGATTGCCGACCCTCGCGGATTAGAGCTTTATAAGAAAGCTGATGCGGCCGCTGTGCCAGTTGGGCCAAAGTTTGTTGTTCAGCCGGAAGCACTGGTACCTGAATTGCCGAGAGAGAAAATTTGGCCTAAAAGACCTCCTAAAGAGGTAGTTGCTGCCCCCCCAAAACCCGAAAAAGTTCGCCTGCCTGCTCCTGCAAAACCACGGAAGCCTGGATTGCTTGAAAGGATATTTGTACGAAAGAAGAAGCCGGTCAAAGTGGCTGTGAGGCCGGAAGTGAAGAAACCCCGCTTTATGTATCCTGTTAATATAGCACCTGCGGGTGAAGTTGAACCGAAGATAGAACGGACTGCGGCGCCGGACGGGACAGAAGTTGCAACGGTGACAGGTAGGTTCTATGTGTGGCAGAAGCAGGATGAGGAAGGGGGCCTGCTGGAACTGGAAGCAGATAATGCGGTTATATTTTATTCCGGCCAAAAGCAGGCTGAGTCGGGAGATGTTTTGGCCAAGGGTGGCGTTCGAGCAATTTATATGTCAGGTGATGTTGTGATGACCGAAGGGCAGCGAACGATTCGGTCTGATGAGATGTATTACGATTTTCTGGACAAAAAGGCACTTGCGGTAAATGCGGTGATGAGGAATTTTGATGTGGAGCGTGGGATTCCGATTTATGTTCGTGCGGTGAAGTTACGTCGGGTAGCAGAGGATAAGTTTTCGGCAGAGAACGCCATATTGACAAACAGTGAATTTTATTTGCCTCAGATTTCTCTTACGGTCTCGAGTGTGCTTATTACTGATACGACGACTATTGATGCCCAGGCGGGTCGGGTCTCAGATAGTAGTTATGATGTCCAGATGCGTGATGTTCGTTTGAAGGGGGGTAAGCGAACGCTTTTCTATTGGCCCTTTATGCGTAGTAACCTTGAAAGGCCAGATATTCCTATCAAAAGCATACATACCGGTCATGACAGCATTTTTGGAGCATTTGTTGAGAGTCGCTGGTATTTGTCTCGTATGTTGGGACTGCGAGAGCCGGAAGGGACGAACAACACTTTGCTGCTTGATTATTATGGCAAGCGCGGCTTCGGCACCGGTGTTGAAATTGATTATGACAGGGAGAATCATTACGGTGAACTCTTAGGTTATGTGATTAAAGACAGCGGCAAAGACAGGCTTGGCAGAGCGAGGAGCCGGAAAGACCTTGAGCCTGACCATGAGCTTCGTGGACGGTTTACATGGCGGCACAGGCATTTTCTGCCGTATAACTGGCAGCTTACGACTGGGGTCAGTTACATCTCCGATGAGAATTTTATCGAGAGTTTCTATCGTCGTGAATTTTACGCTGGCGAGAAGCAGGAGACGTATGTTCATCTGAAGCGTCTTCAAGACAATTGGGCGTTGTCTTTTTTGGGCAAAGGGCGCATAAACAAATTTGCTGATGAGCTGGAAGAGATGCCCAGTGTTGAGTTTCACCTAACGGGTGAGTCACTTCTTGGAGACAGGTTTACTTTGTATAGCGATACCGAAATCAGCCGGTTGCGTCAGAGGATAGGCAAGGACCATTCTGAGCCGGTAGTTTTAGGTGCAACCCCGCCCGTTGCGACAAATTTGACAGAAATCAGCGAGGAGCGGTTTTTGTTTGTGTCCCACAGGACAGAGCTTGATATGCCAATTTTGGCAGAGCCTTTTAAGATTGTTCCGTTTTTGGCAGGGACTTTCGGTTATGATGACCGCAGCGGCTATACAAGAACACTTGTTGACGGCAGCAATACGGGCAGTTTTGGAGAGAAGAATGTTTGGATTGGGGAAGCAGGTGTTCGTGTTTTTCCGCGGCCATATTGGAAGGTTTACCCTAATGTGAAATCTCGACTTTGGGATTTGAATCAATTGCGGCATATTATAAAACCCCACTTGACGGCGGTTTTTTATGAGGAGAGCGATGATGTTGTTGAGCAGCGTGATACGTTGAACTTAGGTATTTCTCAGCGTTTGCTAACTAAGCGTGGTTCCGGTGATAGACGGCGGACCATCGAGTGGATGCGTCTGGATACGGACGTTACGTGGGTGAATAATTCGGGCGGAGCCGATTCCGGGCCTGACAGGTTTATCTGGGCACGTCCGATTGTGCCTCTTCGAGTGCTTTCGGCTCCTGAGATATTTAACGGTGATTTGATTACTCATGACGGCGTCAGGGCGACGGGTCTTCACAGATTTGAGATGTTTGGGCCAAGGCGTGATTACTTCAGCGCCGACTACATCTGGCGTATAAGTGATACTTCGGCATTAATGAGTGATATAAATTTTGATATACAAAGCGGAGTGGTGCAGCAATTTAATATTGGTTTTTCTCGTCTGTGCTGGCCCAATTTGAGTTATTATATAGGAAGCAGATATTTAAGGCGGGTGAAGGTTTTGGATGAGGTGGGTTCGAACGCATTTACTTTTGCGATTACTTACGTCCTTGACCCGCGATATACGATTGTTTTTTCACAGGAGTGTGACCTTGACTATGGTGTAAATGTGCGAAGTGATATAACTTTGCTAAGGCGGTATCACAGGATGTATTACGGCCTTACATTCAGTGCGGATGAGGCGCTGGACAGGCAGGCGATTGTATTTAGTATATGGCCTCAGGGTGTCCCGGAGCTGGGGATAGGGCAGCGAAGATATACGGGTCTGACCGGCCCGGCAGGTTATTAAGGACAGATTATGATTTTTAGATTTTAGTTTGATAAGGAGAAAATTATGGGGTTGGTTGGCACCAAAAAGATGTTTGAGATGGCTTATAAAGGCGGCTATGCAATTGGAGCGTTCAATGTGAACAATATGGAAATCACGCAGGGGATTGTGAGTGCTGTAGCTGAGGAGAAGGCCCCGCTTATCCTGCAAGTGTCCAGAGGTGCACGGTCTTATGCAAGTATCAGCTACTTGAATGCTATTATCAACGTGGCAGTTGAAGAAAATCCTGATATTCCCGTTGTGACACATCTGGACCACGGCGATACCTTTGAGACCTGTAAGCAGTTTGTGGATGATGGCTTTACCTCGGTTATGATAGATGCTTCAAAACTTCCGTTTGCAGAGAACATCCGAGTTACCAAGCAGGTAGTCGAATATGCACATAGTCATGACGTAGTGGTCGAGGCTGAATTGGGTCAATTGGGCGGAATCGAGGAAGATGTTGTTGGAGTCGATGATGTCAGTAAGCACCTATCCGACCCGAACCAGGTGGTGGAGTTTGTTGAGCGGAGCGGCTGTGATTCACTGGCGGTTGCCATAGGAACCAGTCACGGCGCTTACAAGTTCAAAAAGGAACCGAAGCTGGCTTTCGATGTTCTGCAGGAGATTGGCGATAAGCTGCCGGGTTATCCGCTGGTTATGCACGGTTCAAGCAGTGTACTGAAGGAGTTCAAGGACCTTATCAATAAGTATGGCGGTGATATGCCGGATGCTATGGGTGTGCCTGAAGAGGCAATAAGCCGGGCGGCGAAGATGGCGGTGTGCAAGGTCAATATCGATACAGATTTGCGAATGGCAGTGACGGCTAAAATCAGGCAGGTTCTTGCGGAAAAACCGAGCGAGTTTGACCCGCGTAAATACCTCGGCCCGGGTAGGGAAGCTATTAAAGATATGGTTAGACATAAGCTACGTATATTGGGTTGTGCCGGGAAAGCAGCAGAGTGTATGTGAAAGAAGTATGGATAAGTGAATGGGTGCGCGCGTGCGTCGATAAGGAAATGAGTGGACGCATCAACTCATACGCATAAACACGTCAATGAGATACAAGATGCGAGATACGAGATACAAAATACGAGGTTTGATTTGTCTGCTCTGGTTGGTGGCGTTTGGGTTGAGTGGCTGTCAGCTCAGAGGCCAACGCGGTACCGATTTGGTCGGGATTGCAATTCCAAAAGCTGAAATAGCAGAACCCAACGTTGTTGAAATCCTCAAAGTCGAGTTGGCGGAACCCAATGTTGTTGAAATTCCCAAAGTCGAGTTGGCGGAACCCAATTTCGTTGGAATTCCCGAAGCGGTATTGACTGGTCCCAACGTTTTTGAAGCAGTCTATGAATTGATTTATCGGGGTGAATTTGACGCTGCCGGTAAGTTGATAAAATACCAACAGTCCCAGCTTGACCAGTTAGCGAGGATTGTCGCCGAATATCAGACGATAAGTCAACGACGCCAGAAAGCTCGCGAGGTTAGATATAAAGAACAATTAGCCGAGCTTGAGAAACTTCGCCTCGCAGCAGATGCCAACGATGCCAACGATGTAAGCAATGTAAATGATGTGAATGATATTACAGCGGCGCTGTTAATTATCACCAATGCATGTGAGTTTGCAGACCAGAGGCAAAAGGATGAGCTTCTGTCCAAGTCATTTGTAGAGCAAACTATTCAAAAAGCGATGGATAGAGCCGCCGAATTCGGGTCGAGAGGCAAATGGCTCGACGCATATGCGGTGTGCTACAGCTGGCTGCAGGCCATTGATAAAGAGAATGAGGCGTATTCGGATTATGCCGAGCAGCTTATAGAAAAGGCCAATATTGTGTCGTCTTTTCAAGACAGTCCCTGTGAGAGCCGGGAGGAACGTTATGAAGGCGTGAAGAAAGAGATGTTTGTCCGTGCGATTGATGCTCTGAGATTCAATTACGTCAGCAGCATTATTGATTATCGCCAGATGGCGATTGAAGCTATCAAGCGTTGCAAATTGCTGGGTGAGGTGGCTCGTTCATCGCCCACCATCCGTTGCTCGTTAGCCGAATCAGGGTTCGGCAGCGACGAGAGTAGACTTTCGGCCTGGTCGGCAGGCCTTGATGCGATTTTGGATGAAATCAGCCAGTCGCCCATAGGTGTGAGCAGGGGTGAATTTATAGATATTTTCGAAAAGGTCCTGACACTGAATACGACGACCGTGGAATTGCCCCGTCCGTTGCTGATTGCACATTTTGCAGAAGCTTCATTGTCCACACTCGACCCTTATACCGTTATAGTTTGGCCTAGGCAGGTGCAGGATTTTGACAGGATAATGACCAATGAGTTTACGGGTATCGGTATAGAGATTTCAAGGCGAAAAGGGCTGTTGACGGTGGTGAGTCTTTTGCCTGATACTCCTGCATACAACTCCGGTCTCGATGCGGAGGATGTGATAGAAAAGGTGGACGGGGTTGAAACGAGGGATATGAGTCTTTCGTGTGCAGTTAAGAATATTACCGGTCCAGCAGGTACAGAAGTGAAATTGACGATAAGGCGACCGGGTGCGGACAAGACGAGGGATATTACCATAACCCGAGCCAAGATAACTGTTCCGACAATCCGTGGCTGGCAAAGGACCGAGCGAGGCCGCTGGTTGTATATGATTGATGACCGCAGGAAAATCGGTTATATCCGCATTACCAATTTTTCTGACAAGACTGCCTCAGACCTTGAAAAGGTGCTTGGTCAGCTTGAGGCGGGAGGTTTGAATGGCTTGATTTTGGATTTGCGATTCAATACCGGTGGACTTTTAAATGTTGCAGTCAAGATAGCCGACAATTTCCTTGAAGAAGGCCTGATAGTCGTCACTCGTCCCCGGTCATGGGTTTCGTCGACGTATGCGTCGGCACACAAGGAAGAAACTCATCCAAATTATCCGCTGGTTGTACTGGTAAACCGTTATTCTGCGAGCGCTTCAGAGATTGTGGCGGGTGCACTGGGGGACCCGCTCCATAACCGTGCGAGTTTGGTTGGGGAAAGGACACACGGCAAAGGCAGCGTGCAAGGGATAGTCTCGTATTCCAAGGGAGGTGCACAGTTAAAATATACGATGGCATATTATTATTTGCCCTCAGGCCAAAGGGTCAAAAGCCAGGATGAGGTGAAGAAGCAGGATGGGGAGGACTGGGGTGTCGGGCCAGATATTGAGGTGAAATTGAGAAGCGATGAAGTTAAAAAGATGTTTGATGTTCAGAGGGATAACGACGTGCTGGTGAAAGCCGACCATGACAATGAGACTGCGCCGCTGAAAAAGCATGCAGCCGAAGAAACCTTGTCTGCTGACCCTCAGTTAGCGGTTGGCCTTTTGGTTGTCAGGAGCAAATTGATTCAGGGTGGTTCTGGAATCTATTAGTAAAAAGGTGGTGTGTATTTGGCAAAGCGAGAAGAAAAAAGAAGAGACTCTTCGCTACGCTCAGAACGGCAAGGCCGATTTGAACAGCAGAGGCAGGAGAAGTTGTCTCGCATCAGGGAATTGGGTATTGACCCTTATGGTGGTAAATACGAAGGGGCTGAGCAAGCTGGTGATATTAAAGCAGGGTTTAAGGAGGATGATGAGAGCCAACAGGCCAAATGTGCCGGCAGGATTGTGCTGCTGAGGGACATCGGGAAGTTGATTTTTATGACGTTGCGTGACTGGAGCGGGACTATCCAGATAGGCTTGAGCCAAAAACTGCTGGGTGAAAAATGGTCGTTTGTTAAATTGCTTGAGCTTGGCGATATAATTGGCGCTTCCGGTCAATTAGGTAAAACCAAAACGGGAGAGATTACTATATGGGCTGATAGTGTAACGCTACTGAGCAAGTCGCTTTTACCGCCGCCGGAGAAATTTCATGGTTTGTCAGATATTGACCTGCGTTACAGGCACAGGTTCGTGGATTTGTGGGCCAATCCTGAGGTGATGGAGAGATTCAAAAAGCGCAGTTCGATGATTGCCACGATTCGTGATTTTCTCAAGTCCCGCGGTTTTTTGGAAGTTGAGACGCCGATGATGCAGGCTATAGCCGGCGGAGCTGCGGCGAAGCCATTTGTGACGCATCATAACAGTTTGGGTATGGAGCTGTTCCTGCGGATTGCGCCGGAGCTGTTTCTAAAAAGGCTGCTGGTTGGTGGGATGGAAAAGGTCTTCGAGATAAACCGTAATTTCCGCAATGAGGGACTGAGCAGAGAACACAACCCGGAGTTTACAATGCTGGAATTGTATCAGGCCTACGTTGATTACAATGTGATGATGGATTTGACTGAGGAGCTTATCTGTATGTTGGTGGAGAAGTACTGTGCCGGTGAGCAAGTTCAATTCGGTGAAGAGACAGTTAATTATTCGAAGCCATGGCGGCGGGCCAAATATGCCGAGTTGCTGAAAGAATACGGTAATTGCGACCCTGATGATTTGCCATCCGTTGGGGCCAAGGCGAAAGAGCTTGGACTTGATGTGACTAAAATGGACCCGGTTGTAGTTATCGATAAAGTTTTTGAAGCTACCGTTGAGAGCAGTCTGGTTAATCCTACTTTTGTTATAGATTATCCAGCGGCACTGTGTCCGTTGACTAAACGCAAAAAAGATAAACCTAATTATGCTGAGAGGTTCGAGTTGTATATCGCCAGGATGGAATTGGCCAACGCCTATACAGAACTGAATGACCCCGCTATTCAAGAAGCAAATTTCAATCTACAGCTAAAGGGGCAGGAAGAAACCATGGCAAAGATGGACACTGATTTTATAACGGCGTTGAAATATGGTATGCCGCCGGCAGGGGGGTTGGGTATAGGAATTGACAGATTGGTAATGGTTCTAACCGGTGCTGCGAGCATTCGTGACGTGGTGCTGTTTCCGCTTCTGAGGCCTATCTCCGAATAAAACGATTGGGCTGGATATGCTAAAATTGTTTTTGTGGCTGCGGTACCTGCATAAGAAAAAGATTGTATTTTTGAGTATAGCCGCAGTTGCTCTGTCAGTGGCGTTGCTGATAGTCGTTGCCAGTTTGTTCGGTGGTTTTATCGATGTTTTCGAGCAAAGCGCGGTTAAAGCAATAGGGGATGTAGTTCTGGGCCCGCCGGTTAAGTTTTCAAAATACGAAGAGCTTATTGAGCGTCTGGAGCGGATGAATGTGGTGGAGGAGGCGACGGCGACTCTGTCGGCTCAGGGGCTATTGCATTTGGGCAAAGGCAATGTTCGTGGAGTGGAGATTTGGGGGGTCTCGAATCTCGATACTCGGTTCTCGAAACCCGAACGAGTGTCCGGGAACGAATATCCGGTGTCGAAGGGCAAGCATCCTGTATATGGCTTTGTGGGAATCGGCGTGGTGGCGGAGCCGGATGAAGAGACGGATGAGTATGATTTTGACGCAGTTAAAAAGCTGATTGGTGAGCAGGCTGTTCTTACGATGGGGGCGGTGATGAAAGCACAGGAGGAAGGTAAGGCGGCGGTCAGGAGGAGGACGGTAAAATTTGCAATTGCGGACGTTGTTTTCACGGGTGTTTATTATCTTGATAAGGAACTGGTGTATCTACCTATAGAAGAACTTCAAAAGGTTTTGTACCCGAATGGGAGCGAAGGTGTTGCCGGCCAGATTCAAATTAGGCTGAGAGCAGACGCCGAGACCGATGTTGCACTGGCCCAGATTCGCGGCGTGTGGGAGGCTTTTGCCACTGAGCACCTGAGGTGGGAGCCGTATCTTATAAGAGGGACGGTAATTGCCACAGCCAAACAGATGCAAAGCAAATATGTGGCGGAGTTTCGAAAGCAAATGGGGGTTTTGTTGTTGATATTTGGTGTTGTAAGTTTAAGTGCGGTTCTGCTGATTTTTTGCATATTCTATATGATAGTTGAAACCCGACAAAAGGACATCGCGATAATAAAAAGCTGTGGGGCGACGAATAGTTCGGCGGCATCGATTTTTGTCGGCTTCGGCGTTTGTGTCGGGCTAATCGGTTCGGGGACAGGTATGATACTGGGTGATATTGTAACAAAGAATATAAATACTATTGAAGAGTGGATAAGGGTAATTTTTGGTTTAAAGCTCTGGAAAAGCAGCGTGTATATGTTTAGTAAAATACCGAATGAAGTTGATTGGGAGTCGGCTTTGCTTATAGCATTGTCGGCGGTCGTAGCGTCGGCTGTGGGAGCACTGATACCAGCGATTATTGCGGCAAGGACCAGGCCGGTCAATATTTTGAGTTATGAATAAATAATTTTGAGAATGTATAAGATTATTTTGTCATTTCGTTACCTGCTCAAGAGGCGCATCAGTTATCTGGCATTTTTGGCAGTGGCACTTTGCGTCTTTATAGTAGTTGTGGTGATGACTGTAATTACAGGTCTGGTGCGGGATTTTAAGGTTAATAACCATAAGTGGGTGGGTGATTGCATAGTTGGAACCGAATCGCTGGTTGGTTTTGCATACTATGAGGATTTTATAAAAAGAATTGAGAAGTCTGATTTTATTGAGGGTATCTCATCTGTGGTGAAAAGCTATGCCCTTGTGAGGGGTCGTGACTCAGAGGAGGGTATCGGCATTGAGATTATGGGTATTGAGCCAGTTAAACACAGCGGAGTTACCGGTTTTGGCGAGACGCTGTATCACCGTAAAAACGATGTGTCTAAAGCATTTGTGCCGGCCCACGACCCGAATCTTGTCGGCTGTGTGGTGGGGATTGACAGATGGCTGGTGCGTGATGCCAAGGGCAGATATAGTTATGAAGTCAGTCCTGTTGAGGCAGCTCTTTTGGTGAGCTGCTTTCCTTTAACCTCGAAAGGCGCTTTAGCAAAAGCCGGGGCGGGACTGGTAAATACAAAAACTTTCTACTACAGTGACACTTCGCACAGTGGATTAGCAAGGGTTGACAGTTCATTTGTTTACCTGCCGCTTGAAGAGGCGCAGTTGCTTTGTGGTATGGGCGGGTCTGTCAAAAGAATCAGTGCAATCCATATAAAGTTCAAACCGAATATGAAACTTGAGGATGGGTGTGAAAAAGTCGCCGCACTATGGAAGGGGTTTGTAGAAGAAAAAAGAGGTGAAAAACAGGCAGGATTACTGGATACAGTTACGGTGCAAAGCTGGAAGGAATACAGGCGTCCATTTATTGCAGCGATGGAGAAAGAACAGACAATGCTGACGATTATGTTTGCACTTGTGGGAGTTACGACAGTATTTATTGTCCTTGTTGTTTTTTATATGATTGTCAGCCATAAAAGTAAAGATGTCGGCATATTAAAAAGCATAGGTGTTTCGAAGGTGAATATTATCGAATTATTTTCGTGTTTTGCTTTTTTAACAGGTCTTTTGGGTTGTGTCGTTGGGGTGTTTGCCGGCTGGTTATTTTTACTCAAGATTAACCAGGCAGAGGATTTTCTGTTTGAGCATTTTGGTTTTCAGTTGTGGGACAGGACGATGTATGCTATCGGTGATATTCCCAGTGCTATTGATTTGAAAGTTCTGGGAGTGATAATAGTTTCAGCAATGGCTGCCTGTTTGGCCGGTGCGTTTTTGCCGAGTTGGCAGGCGGCGAAATTAGAGGCGGTAGAGGCTTTGCAGGTGAGCCAATTATGAGCAAGGACGATTTTATATTAAAGGCCGAAAGGCTTTATAAGTCTTATCGGATGGGTGAGGCAGAGGTCAGCGTGCTCAGAGGCGTGGATTTAGCTGTAAAAAGAAGTGAGTTTGTTGCAATAGTTGGAGCCTCAGGCAGCGGCAAAAGCACGCTATTGCATATACTGGGGGCGCTGGACCGGCCGGATAAAGGCGCTGTAAGCTTTGAAGGGAGGAATTTGAGCCGGTTGGCGGAAGGCGAATTGAATAAATTTCGCAATAAAATGGTGGGATTTGTTTTTCAGTTTTATCATTTATTGGACGAATTAAGTGTATTGGAAAATGTGTTCCTGCCGGCAATGGCCTCGAAGAGTGTATTCGGGTGGCTTGGTAGTCGGAGATGGGCGAGGGGCCGAGCTAAAGAATTGCTCGGCGAGCTTGGTTTGAGCGAAAGGGCCAATCATAAGCCGTATCAGTTGTCGGGGGGAGAGAGGCAAAGGGTGGCTATCGGCAGGGCGTTGATGAATGAACCGAGAATACTTTTGGCAGATGAGCCGACTGGAAATCTTGACTCTGCGACGGGAAATGGTATCTTAGATGTTTTTGAAAGATTAAATGGAGCCGGCCAGACGATTGTGATGGTAACTCACGATGAGAGAATTGCCCAAAAGGCCGGACGGATAATAACACTGTCGGACGGCAAGATAAGGTGAGAAAACACAGAAACGTAAACTCATACGATACTTGTGGGATGCGGGTCTATTAGAGGAAGATGACATGGCATTGAAGATTTGGCTTGACGGCAAACTTGTAGATGAGACGGATGCTAAAATAACTGTTTTTGACCACGGTCTTCTTTACGGTGACGGGGTATTTGAAGGTATTCGTGTTTACAGCAGGAGGATATTTGAGCTGGATGCCCACATCAGGCGGCTCTATGAATCGGCGAAGGTGATTCGCCTTGATGTTCCGATGAGCAGGGACGAGCTCGTCAGGGCGGTTGAAAAGACTGTCGAAGCTAACAACGTTATTGATGGTTATATTCGGCTTGTTGTTACCCGTGGTGTAGGCACTTTAGGACTGAATCCTTTCGTTTGCGAGGGCGGAAGATTATTTATCATAGCTGATAACATACAGCTTTATCCAGAGGAGCTTTACGAAAAAGGGATGAAGGTAATTAGTGCAACGACGATTCGGAATCATCCGTTGTCAATTCCGCCGCAGATCAAGAGTATGAATTATCTCAATAATATTCTGGCCAAGATTGAAGCTCTGGACAGAGATGTACCGGAAGCGGTTATGTATAACCACGAAGGATATGTTGCCGAGGCGACGGGCGATAACGTTTTTATTGTAAGAGACGGAGTGATTTATACGCCTCCGGTTGAAGCCGGTGCGCTGGGGGGGATAACTCGTGGTATCGTTATCAGATTGGCCAAGAAAGAAAAGCTCGATGTGGTTGAAAAAAACCTGACGAGATTCGATTTATACGTTTGCGATGAGTTTTTCCTTACCGGGACGGCTGCGGAGGTCATTGGTATCGTTGAGATTGACGGCAGGATTGTCGGTGACGGCAGGCCCGGGCCGTATACCCGCCTGCTGAGAAAGAAATTCTTCAAATACGCCCACGGAAGGAGCAAATAGTTGGCGTCTCTCTCGTGTTCCGGACGAGATACAAACGGCGAAGCACGCAGTATATACTATATGCAGTTAGCAGCACATACCGACATATCCGGCGGTCTCCTTCATAGCGATGTTCCCACTTTTAGACTTATCAATGGTGAATTGGGCCAGGTAAAAGAACTGATAAATGGGCAATTGGCGTGCTGCACCGACAAAATCGGAGTTAGCCGATTGGTCGAACACCTGAATAGCTGTGGCGGCAAGATGATTCGTCCCGGGCTGGTTTTGCTTGCCGGTGGGGCTGTCGGTAAAATCACAGACAAGCACATCCGTATTGCAGCGATTATGGAGATGATTCACAATGCCACGCTACTGCACGATGATGTTATAGACGAAGGTCAAAGGCGTCGGGGGCGGGCTACGGTGAACAGTTTATGGGGCAACGAATCTGCAGTTTTGTTAGGCGATTTTTTATTAAGCAAGGTCTTCAGGATGTGTGCTGATTTAGAGCCGCAAGTTGTGAAGATAATCGCTGCTGCTGCTGCTCGAACCTGCGAAGGTGAATTAAGGCAGATAGCACAAAGAGAAAACTGGCAGTTAAATGAAACGGAATATATCGACATAATCACTGAAAAAAGTGCAGCACTTTTTAGCAGCTGTTGTTATCTTGGCGGTCTTTTAGCTGGAGCAGACGAAGACGAGGTTCGACTGTTGTCTGATTTTGGTTTGAATTTCGGTATTGCGTTCCAGATTACCGATGATTTGCTCGACATAATCGGCGATGAGGCCAAAACGGGCAAAACAATCGGCAATGATGTTGATAAGAGCAAGCTG
Organism: uncultured Pirellulales bacterium; assembly: GCA_964471015.1. GTDB lineage: Bacteria > Planctomycetota > Phycisphaerae > Sedimentisphaerales > Anaerobacaceae > CAYYFT01. The sequence continues at coordinate 14,261 of CAYYFT010000001.1, forward strand.
ACTTTGGCTGTGATACATTTATTAGGCGTGACGAATGGGAAGGGAAGAAGCGCAGTGATAAATTCGTTGTGTGACAGGATAGGCTTAGTAGAGATGCTGAGGTCCTATGGGAGTTTGGAATATGCATATAGCAGGGCGCAAGAGTTTGTTGCAAAAGCGATTGCGCCGTTGAATGACTTGCCCCGCCCCTGCAGCAGGGGTCGGGGCTTGCGGGAAAATGCTGCTAAGGAAGCCTTGATTGAGACGGCCAGATTTATTGGACGGCAAGGGGTTTAAGTCTGGTTTATCTCGGGGTTGAAATGAGAAGGCCGGTTTTTAATAAACCGGCCTTTTTTGATTTAATGCAAATGTGTCGTGCTTAACGTCTTAGAATTTGTACTTCATACTCAAGCCGACCCAGAATTCATTTTCGCCATTTACCGAACTTTCCCACGATGATTGGTAGTAAACTGCGGGGGTGAAAGTAAGATTATTTCTGATTTCCAGGTCTGTTGAGAGGCCAAAGACCATGTGTGACCAGCCGGCATCTGCGCCCAAAACGCCGTCGTTGTAGACGAGGTCTGTCGAGAGATGGATGGTACGCACCGGGATTTCCGGTATCATTTCTGCGACGTCTATGTCATAGTCAAGTCCAAAGACGTGCAACCAGCCACCGTAGTCACTTGCGAAGGTGGAATTGCTTCTGGATGGCCACATAAGGACAACGGTGTAGCTTGGGATGAAACCTGCGGGATGGATTTCCGGCCAGGAAAGAGTTGCGAAGAATTCCTGAAGGTCAGATGCCTTTGGAGAGCTATCCGGGTAGTTGTAATAGCCCCAGCCAACAGTGTAATCAGTGGTGTAAGTCTTGGTCTGCAAAAGACTATTTTTGTAGTATAAAGTGTAGTTAAGCCACTCGTCATCTTCGAAGCCGCTTGTATTGGCTATTGACCACAGGATTTTGGTGCCGAGCCCTGTTCCATACAAATCGAGGTCGATGCTTGGTTGAATTGTACTGTGGTCGTCCTCGTACATATCGAAGCCCCGCCAGATGTACCTGCTCAAATATGTTACATCAAAAGTTCCACTTAGGTTACGCTCCTGGGCCTGGGCGAGACCAGCAGTGCCCAACAAGATTACGGCAATTAGTAGAATCGCTTTTTTATTCATACTCGTCCCCTTAAAAAACTTTTATCCGAACTTTTTCAATACTCCGCGCAAAGCCATAACATAAAACTAATGTAATCCTAACAATCGCTTAGAAAAGTTTATTGGCATATGGCTGTAAATCAAATAAAAAAAGTCTTTTTTTGGATTTTTTTGTGTTTTGGTAGCTAACGGATAGGTCCTATAAATAAATTTCGACAGTTTAGCATATCTTGCGTATAATGCATTCGATGCTTAAGGGCAAGGGTGATAGAACGCTGTTCAGCCGGTCTGAGGAGGGCAATATAGCCTCGGCGGCGCCACTGGCGGTTCGGATGAGGCCTCGAAACCTCGAAGAATTCCTCGGCCAGAGGCACTTTCTTGGGCATGATAAGCTGTTGAGGAGGATGCTTGAGGCTGATGTGCTGAGTAGTCTGATATTTTACGGCCCGCCAGGTGTGGGCAAGACGTCGCTTGCAACAGTGATTGCGAATTACACAAAAGCAGAGTTTTACTATCTTAGTGCACCAGCGGCCAGTGTTAAGGATATTCGTGAGATAATCGCAGGTGCCCGTGACAGGCTCGCTGCCAGCGGCAAAAGGACAGTTCTTTTTATCAATGAGATACACCGCTTCAATCGAGCACAGCAGGACGTTCTATTGGATGATGTTGAATCCGGGGTTTTAATTCTAATAGGCGCTACGACGGAGAATCCGTTTTTTTCGGTCAATTCACCGTTGATTTCCCGCAGTACTATGTTTGCTTTTGAGCCGCTTAGTGAGGAGGATATTTTACGATTGCTGAAAACCGCGATTGCCGATACCGAGCGAGGGCTTGGTGAATTTGATATCGAGGCAGAGGAAAAGGCCCTGAAATTTCTGGCGGTGATGAGCGATGGCGATGCGCGAAAGGCTCTGACAGCACTGGAGGTGGGCGTGTTATCTCAGGCTGCCCGTCAGGACGACAAAAGAATAAAATTTAATCTGGAAGTTGCGAAAGAGTCGATACAACAAAAGAGGATTGAGTATGACGGCACAGGTGATACACACTACGATTTGGCGAGCGCTTTTCAGAAGAGCATGCGGGGCAGCGACCCTGACGCCACTGTTTATTGGCTTGCCCGGATGATATCAGGTGGAGAAGATACGCGTTTTATTGCTCGGCGGATTGCGGTTTGTGCGGCTGAAGATGTTGGCAATGCCGACCCGATGGCGACAGTTCTGGCTGCAGCAGCCGTTCAGATATCTGAATTTGTGGGCTTGCCTGAAGCACAATTGGCGTTGGCGCAGGCGGCTATATATGTTGCGTGTGCGCCGAAATCAAATGCAGCGGCTTCGGCCATTTGGCAGGCGGTTGGCGACGTAAAATCGCAGAAAACGATACCGGTGCCCAAGCATTTGAAGGACAGCCATTACCGTGGTGCAAAGAAGATGGGTTTCGGGACTGATTACAAGTATCCGCACGATTTTAAGGATGGCTTTGTGACGCAGGAGTATCTTCCGGCGGCTTTGAAGAAGAAGTATTACAGCCCGAAAGAGGTCGGGTGTGAAAAAAATATGAAGCGTTATTTACAAAAGCTGGAAACCCTGATACAAAGTAGCGAACCCGTCCCAGAGAGTACGGAGAAGAAGGATAGTTGAATGGACAAAGAGCAGTTGCGCAGCAAGCTGCAGAAGTGCCTGATTGCTATACCATTGGAACAGAGAGGCGAAAAAAGCCACAGAGCTTGTCAGAATTTGATTTCGATACCGCAATTTCAGAGTGCGTCATCGGTTATGATGTATTTATCGCTCCCGCATGAAATAGACACTTCCGAGGTGATACTTCATGCCTGGCAATTAGGCAAGGTGGTTGCGGTGCCGAAGATTTCCTGGCAACAAAGGCGTATGATAGCGGTGGAGATAAATTCGCTGGAAACTGGTTTTTCGACTTCGGTTTCCGGCCTGCGCAGTCCTGTGACTGGCGTGCCGGTACCGTTTGAAGAAATTGATTTGGTGGTTACCCCTGCCTTGGGATTTGACAGGAAAGGCAATCGGATTGGTCGGGGCGGCTCTTATTATGACAAATTTTTCAGTGACGATAAATTTAGGGCGCCCAAATGTGGCCTTGCTTTCACAGAGCAGGTGGTTGACTCGATACCTGTAACTTCGACGGATGTTCCGGTAGATTTTTTAGTGACCGATGAAGAGATAATGTATTTTAAGGGACCTCCCTAAGGGAGAACCCAATAACCAAGAAGGAGAATAAGATGGCTCGCGGGTACAGCAGACGGAGAGACCGGACCAAAGGGTGGGTATATGTCATTTCGGCGTTGCTGATTATTGCTGTGGTGATTGCTTTTATTTATGGACGTTATCCTTTCGGCAGAAAGAAAGTTGTTGCGACCTCAACCGATACCGGTGGGCCGATGGAGAGCGAAACAATCTTACCTGCTGCGGAGCCCGAGGCGGAACCGAATTTATTAAAGGTTGCGCCTACAACGGCAGAGGCTAATCCCTGGGCGGCGGAGCTTATTTCCGAGGCAATGTCATATATCGAGGCGGAGCCGGCCAGGGTTATAGATGCGCGGGACAGGCTGAATGAGACGTTGCCGTTACCTATGAGTGAGCAGCAGCGAGCGTTTGTTAAAGAGCAGCTCTCTGAGCTTGCAGAAAAATGGCTGTTTAGCAGGACGATTTTTCCTCAGGACAGGCTTTGCGGCACTTATAAGGTCAAGCCGGGCAATCTGCTTACGACAATCGGCAAGCAATTTAAGGTTCCGTACGAGGTTCTTATGGAGATTAACAGCATTAACCGTCCTGAGGCTCTGCAAGCAGGAGAGACGATAAAGGTGGTCAACGGCCCGTTCCATGCGAGGGTATATCGTTCGACTTTCACGATGGATTTGTATCTTCAGAACACTTTCGTTCGTAGTTTTCCTGTTGGTCTTGGTCAGCCGGGTATGGAAACACCGACTGGGTTTTGGGCCGTCAAGTCAGATGGCAAGCTAATAGCTCCTACGTGGACGGACCCGGTTTCCGGTAAGACATATGAGCCTGAGGACCCGGATTATCCTTTAGGGTCGAGGTGGATAGGCCTGGAAGGTCTCAAAGGAGATGCTGTGGGCAGGATGGGTTTTGCCATTCACGGCACGAAAGACCCTAACGAAATTGGTATCGCAGGTTCACAGGGATGTATTCGTCTGCATAACGGTGATGCGATACTGCTCTATAATGTGTTGATGCCGGGTTACTCGCGAGTGGAAATAGTAGAGTAAGGAAGCTGGTTTTCGATTGATGGTAAAATCTGTCGATGCGGCGCCGGATGATATGTGGTAGCTCTGAGAAATAATGGAGTGTTTTTTGGCTTTATTAATGAACCAAAGGATGGTTTGGAGCGGTGGTGTGAGATTCTGGGCGTGGATGGTCTCTATCGTGGTGCATCTAACAGTGCTGACGGCGCTTGGGTTTGTCGGGTTCTCTCAGGCCGAAGCTGGAGTGGAGCAGAAACCTGTGCCGACGGCCAAAATAAGTCAGATAAAAAAGCTTGTGCAAGCAGCTCCTGTAATCCCTAAGCCGAAAGTAACAAGGCCTGCCGAAAGGCGGTTTGCAAAAGAGAGCGACAGATTGCTGCCGGTAAATCAGATTTTTGGCACTGTGAAGCCGGTCTCTAAAGATTGGCCGAATTTAGCAAAACCATCTGTTTTGATGAGCGAAATTTCGTCGCCGCGCAGTGCCGATTTGGAGGAAAGAATTGAGTTTTTCGGCAGTTTTACAGATGAGCGTAAGGTCTGTTACGTGGTAGATTGTTCCGGTAGTATGCAGGGGGTATTCGGCCAGGTTCAAAAGAAGCTGAGCGAATCTATTGGGAATCTTCAGCCTGACCAGTATTTTTATATTATCTTTTTCGGCGGCGATAGGCTATTTGAATTTGGCGACGGCAAGTTGCTGCGAGCAACGGAAGAAGTAAAATCGGCTGCATATGAGTTTATCGATTCTATTCAGCCGACGGGTCAAACCAATGCGCTGGCGGCGCTTGAAAGAGCGGTGCAAATTCGTGACAGCATGGCCCAGAGCGCTGCGGTTGTTTATTTTCTCACCGATGGTTTCGAGCTGACGAACGAGGATGAAAGGAGATTTTCGCAGGAAGTAGCAAAGCTGCTGGCGAAATTTGCGCCGAGAACAAAAATCAACACGATAGGATTTTGGCCACAGAGCGACGACCGCGAGATGCTAAGAACAACAGCAAGACAAAGCGGTGGCGATTTTGTCCTTGTCGATGACTATTGAGTTTGTGGTCTAAGAGGTACGAAATACAAGATGTGGGATACGACGATGCGTAAAAGCTTCTGGCTGAGAACTTTTGTTTTAGTCGTTGCGATGGCTATTGTGCTGGTGGTGATGGTTGCAATGATGTCTCAGCTTTCGCAGGGACGGGTTCCCAGGGGGGTGAGATCTGTCATTGCTGCACAAGGGGGGACACGGACATTCTTTACGCAGTTTGTTGTATCAGGCGGTCCTATTGTCTGGTTTGTTCTTTTGCCGATGTCACTTGTTATGGTTTTTTTGGCGGTTGAGCACGGTCTTACCATTCGTCGCAAAAAACTTCTGCCCAGTGGTATAGGTGAGCAGATTATCGAGATAGTACAGCAGTTTGGCCCCCGGCAGCTGGAGGCAAGAATTGCCGACAGGGGTGATTTTGTTAGTATTGCGGTTGTTAAGGCGGTTACCCAGGGCAAGGATGATTGGTTCCGGATGCGAAGCCTACTTGCCGAATCGCTTCAGGAGCAGGCTGGAGGGCTTTTGCGCAGGATTGAATGGCTTAATCTGATAGGTAATGTTTCGCCGATGGTGGGTCTATTCGGGACGGTTTTTGGGATGATAAAGCTGTTCAACGCCATTGTGATGGCCGGCGGACAGCCGCAACCGTCGCAACTGGCTGATGGGATATCCGTTGCTCTGGTGACAACGTTCTGGGGTCTGTTTATTGCGATACCGGCGTTGGCGATACACGGCGTGTTTCGAAACCGAATTGAGACACTGGCAAATGATGCTGTAGTGGAAGCTGAGAATATAGTGCCGGAGATAAGACGCAGCTTAAAACAAAGCCAGGCTGAGGAGCCGAAACTTAAGCAACCGATTCGGGAGATTGGAGGCAAACTAAAGGGGGCGATTGGTGAGTCCCGGCCCTTGCGAAGATAGTTCGCCTACGGCGGATAAATTTGGGAAAGAAGGTTTATGTCTTTTGGGATTGATGGGCAATTTCGCAGCGGCGTGCAGTCGTTTAATATGACGCCGATTATCGATATTGTGTTTTTGCTTATTATATTTTTTTTGGTGGTTTGTCAGTTTATCGAGGCGGAGAATTTTCCTGTTGCTGTCCCGGACGGTTGTGAGTTTGCCCAAAGCGAGCCGGAAGCCGGGGCTCAGCTAATCACCGTTACAGTTATGAAAACAGCTAAAGAGAGAAGCTGTTTTGCGGTCGGCTCGGAAGAAATTGCCGCATCGAGCTATGCGGATGTGGTTGAAACAATCGCTGGATTGATAGATGTTCGGTTAAAGGATTTACCCCCCGAAGGCAGGGTCATTACTTTGCGTATTGACAAGGATGTCTGTTTCAGCGAGGCTCAATACGCTCTGGCAGGTGTCGCCGCAAGCATCGCAACGGATATCCAATTAGCGGCGCTGAAAAACAAACGCGCCGACCTGGAATGACTTTTCAGCTCGATTGTCAGCATGCAGAAATTTAAGCTGATTCTTTTTTTGGTTTTTGTTTTGCGGTGGACAGTTTGGCTTTACCTTCGACGATATCGCGTGTAATTACATATTTTGCAGGTTTTCGTTCTTCGGGTAGCTGATACATCAAATCTACCATCAGCTCCTCGGCAATCGCGCGAAGGGCTCTGGCGCCGGTGTCTCGCTCGAGCGCTTTTTGTGCCAATGCGTGTAAGCCGTCATTTGTGAATTCAAGCTCAGCATCTTCCATCTCAAAGAATTTTTGATACTGCCTGATGAGCGCATTTTTCGGCTTGGTTAGTATGTCAATGAGCGCATTTTCATCGAGAGCCGAGAGGGTGGTAATTACCGGCAGACGTCCCACCATTTCAGGAATCATTCCGTATTCGATGATGTCTTCCGGTATTACCTGCTGGATTATATTGCTGTAGTCTGTTTTTTCATCGGTTCGGCCGGCCAGCTCTGAATCGAAGCCAATCATTTTTTTACCGAGCCGTTTCTTGACGATATTTTCCAGGCCTGTGAATGTTCCGCCACATATAAAAAGTATCTGGGCGGTGTCGATTTGTATGTATGATTGTTCCGGATGCTTTCTTCCTCCCTGCGGTGGGATATTGGCGATAGTACCTTCGAGCATTTTTAATAGTGCCTGCTGGACGCCCTCGCCGGAGACGTCTCGGGTAATCGAGATATTCTGAGACGTTTTTCCGATTTTGTCGATTTCATCTACATAGACGATGCCTCTTTCCGCAGCTTCTATATCGTAGTCGGCTGACTGTAGCAGTCGGAGCAGGAAATTTTCGACGTCTTCTCCGACGTATCCGGCTTCGGTAACAGTAGTGGCATCGCATATTGCGAACGGTACTTCCAGGAAGCGTGCAAGGGTGTGTGCGAGGAGCGTTTTGCCGGCGCCGGTCGGGCCGATTAAAAGAACATTGGATTTGTCAATTTCGACATCGCTATCATTACTGTCGGTGTGCAGCAGGCGTTTATAATGGTTGTGCACTGCGACCGAGAGGTATTTTTTGGCGTGTTCCTGACTGATTACGTACTGGTCGAGATATTGCTTTATTTCTTTCGGCTTTGGCATTTCTTTGAGACTAAGTGCCGGCCCGCTGATTCGTTTGCGGTTTTGCTGGATGATATTGTGGCACAAATCGACACATTCGGGGCAAATAAAGACGTTGTTCGGGCCTTCTATGAACGTATCAGTCTGGCTTGACGACCTGCCGCAGAAGCTACAGATTGCCTTGGATTTTTTATTATTTGATTGCTTGGCCATTATTATCTTCCTAATCTCAAATTAAGTTTTTTCCACTTTACATATTGTAGTTTAGAGCGGCCATTCAGGCAAGTTATTTGCCTGTGCTAAAGTTACTTCGGCACAGGAGTTTAAGAGAGTTCAGTTTTTCAGCCCATAATGGTGGGATATCAGTGAAGCTGTTTTCGAGAACCTCAATGGTATGCAGGACTTCTTTCTTTTTTGCCTGGGGGCATTTAGACCAGCAGTAAAGCTCATAAAATTTTGCTCGCCACCATTTCCAGCTCTGTTGGTCTGCTTTGGGGAGTTTGTTTTTCTGTATTCTGGTGATTTTAGCCCAGAGTTCTGCCGCCTGCTCGAACTTGCCTTGCTCAGAAAATAATCTTGCGCGACAGCGAAGCAAATCGACATCTGCATCTCGACTGTCTCCGGCGAGATTGTTGAGCAGTTCATCGGCTTCTAATAAATTTTCCTTGTTTTTATCCGCAGCGAAGATGGATATTTCCGCCAGAAACAGACCTGATTGTCGGTTGTTGAGGGTTGAGTAGCAAAATTGGGCCAATTTTTTGCAGTTCTCCATCATCTCGCGCGAATAAGGATTATCTGGTTCTGTTTTAAACTCGTCGATTTTATCAATGACTTCAGCCAACAGTTTTGTAACTGCCCCTGCAAGTGAACCGCGGTCATCCTGAATGGCTAAAAGCATATAGTGGGCCGATTCGTCCAATCTTCCTAACTGCTGAAGCGCCTGTGCCTTGAATAAATCAAGGTTTATACCGTGGGTGGTTTCGGCCTTTGTTAAGATTTCTACTGCTTTTTTTGTTGAGATTTTATCCTTTGATTCGGAAAGCGATTGACGATATATGGCTATCGCCTCCCTGCGGAGTTTGTTACTGTTTTCATCCTGACCGCGGCAGCTTAATATAAAATCGCCTAATTTTTCGAGCAGTTCACTCTGCTGCTCCTGAGTGCTATCCTGAGTTTTTTGTATTTCCTGTAGTATGAGGTCTAATCTTGCTCTGTTGCGCCAGTTTCCGGCAGGTCGACTGGCTATTTTTTCTAACACCTCTTTAGTTTTTGTATTCCGATTGCAATTGTTCAGGATGATGGTATAGAGGTATTCCAGCTCTTCGTCGATTTTTTCCTCGGCTATTGTGTAGTAGTTCTCAAAGGCTTCAAGGACAAGAGGGCAATTAAGTGAATCTGCAATGAAGAGGTTATATGCGAGTTGTGCGGCTTGTTCAGCGATTTTGTGGGATTCGATGTTCAGGCCGGTTTTTTTTTGCTGCTGCAGTTTACTTGCTCTTACTAAAAGATCAATCGCTTCAGCCGGCGACGATTCCGCCAGTGTTGTTGCTGTGACGTAAAGTATCAAAGGTGTTTGGAATTTTTTTGTGGCTGCCAAATGGTCTAACAATGTTTCATAATCTTTAGTTTCATTTTTCCAAGCAGCCTGTGCGGCCAATTCAGCTTCGAATATGCTGATTTGCTGTAAGCTTTGCTGCTGTGCGATTCGATGAGATAAATCTGACAAAATAAACGGGCCGAGGACATCTTCTGTTTGCGGACAAAGAGATACGATTTTTTCCAGGCCTTCAGGGTGGTTAAACTTTCGCTGCAGAGATGCCAAAGACAAAACCAGTTCAATATCGTGAGGACAGCCGGCCTTGAAAAAGTAATCTACTAATTCGTTCAACTGGCGAGGTTTGATTTTACCTCTGAATTTGGTTTTTTGTATTTGTCCTCTGATATAGAATTCACAGGGCATACCAGGATAAATCATATCAGGTGAGCTGAGCACTTTTTCTGTCTGGCTCTTGTAGTTAGGTTCTGTTTCGGCAAGTAGTATCAGGGTTTTAATCTTTAATAGTTTTACAGTGTTTGATAGTACGTGAGAAAATGTAGAATCTATTTGAGCAAGTATCTTTTGTAATATTTCATTTCTTTGCGGTTGTCCGGACGTAAGCGCGAGATAAAAATCAATTTCACATTTGTAAAAAGTTGTCCTGAACAGGTCACCAACCGATTTTCTCCACAGGCCTGTCGAGCCATATCTTTGGTCCCAATCGTCGCCTTTGTAATCTTCGATTCGCTTCTTTAGTGCTTCCTGTTTTTTTACGATTGTTTGCAGTCTGTCGGCGGTGTCTTTGGCGAGTTTGTGCAGATTTTCTTTATCATCGTTGGTTAAAAATTTGCCGCTGTATTCATACTGCATACGCAGTTTAAAGCTTTGTCGCATAAATGTGTTGGCGGTCAGCTTTGTGTTTTCAGCGAGGTTGTTGATAATCTCTTCAGTCGGAAGTGTGTTGGCTGAAGTTGTCTCTGCAGATAAAAATAAAACTACCATACAGAGGGTGGTTGCGATTTTAGAGGTATGTTTATTTGTGGTGCCCACCCTGCTTACTCCGTCATTTCGAAAGTGATATCGGTCAGTCCTGCCCCATAAAGCAGATTATATATTTTTGCGAGGTGCTGCCATTTTACATCTGCGTCACAAATGACTTCTATGGGGTCAGTGGCGAATCTTTTTTGGGCAAGCAGGCAGTCTCTGGTTTTTTCCATCAATACTGCCAAATCCGCCTCGATGTTTTCGTTTTCTATCTGGACGGTGTGGAGTTGGCTTATTTGTACCTGGCAGCCGGAGTGCGTTGCGGAAATGTGTATTGTCAGAGGCCCAGGTTTTCCGATTGTTTGGTGTTGCGTGTATGCGGTGGGCAGTTGGAACGGCAGAAAATCCTCCTGTGGTCTGAACTTTGCTGCGACAAGGAAAAATATCAGCAGCAAAAATATTATATCTATCATCGGTGCCATGCGCAAAGTAAAGGGGTGCCTCCGACTGGTAAAAACCCCTTTACAAATGTCTCTTCGCATGTTTTTGTTTTTCTCCGCAGTCCTAAGGGTTCTCCACAGGACACCTTACGGTGCTTACGGAGGATGCCTGACGGCGATAGCGTATGGTTTTCTTTTTTATACGCTATTTTTGGCAAATTCAGCGCCTCGCTGCAGAGCTTTGGTGTTGAGCGGCAATGTATTATGATACCGTTCGGCAAGGACATCAGGCAAAGACTTTGCGGCAGCGTCAGGACCGAATAAGCCCCGCCTTTGAAGATACGCACCGATGACTACCATATTAGCAGCTTTTTGATTACCTAATTCGATAGCGATGTCGTCGGCGGGCACGGCTAATATATCAATCGATTCATCCACATCCGGTTCGCTATCAATCAGGGAACTGTTCATCACTAAAAGGCCGTTGTTTTTAATACGCGTGGCGAACTTATTCAGCGAGGCCTTGTTCATTATAATCGCGGAATCCGGCCTTGTAACCAGCGGTGAGGCGATTGCGCAATCTGCGATTATGACCATACTGTTGGCAGTTCCGCCGCGCATCTCGGCGCCATAAGAGGGCATATAAGTTACTTCTTTGCCGGCCTTCATCGCCGTTTGGGCCAGCAGTTTGCCGGCCAATATAATCCCCTGGCCGCCAAAACCGGCAATAATTACTTCTTCATAAAAGCTGTTCTGTGTCACTTTCAGCCTTTCAAACGTCCTAAGGGGAAGACCCTTATCATTTCATTTTCCATCCACTCGACTGCCTGGGCCGGCGTCATTCGCCAGGCAGTCGGGCAGGGTGAAAGCAGCTCAACCAACGAAAGACCTTTGGTGCTATTTACCTGTAATTCAAAGGCATGTTTGACAGCTCTTTTGGCGTCGCGAATCAGTGCTGGCCTGTGCAGCGCACATCGCTCAATGTAGACCGCTCCGGGCAGTATTGCCAACAGCTCGGATACCTGTAGCGGATAGCCCTGCTGCTCGGCGTTTCGACCCAGCGGCGTCGTGGTCGTTACCTGACCGGCAAGTGTGGTCGGGGCCATTTGTCCGCCGGTCATCCCGAAAACGGCGTTATTGATAAAAATCACGGTTATCTGCTCGCCCCGGTGTGCGGCGTGAATGATTTCGGCAGTTCCGATGGCAGCTAGGTCACCGTCACCCTGATATGAAAAAATTATTTTGTCGGGGTTTGTTCTTTTCATACCCGTCGCCACCGCCGGTGCCCTTCCGTGCGCTACTTCAACCATATCGACGTCGAGATAATCATACGCCAGCACTGCGCAGCCTACGGGCGCGATGCCGAGGGTTTGGCCGCGTATGCCTAATTCATCGATTGCTTCGGCCACCAGTCGGTGCGCTATTCCGTGCCCGCATCCGGGACAATAATGCGTCGGGCAATCTTTTAGAGTAGGTGTTCGCGTAAATACTGTTTTCATACCATCAGCCTTTTTGTTTTACAGGTATGGTCAGGTTCTTAATCTTTTCAAAAATCTGCTCGACGGTCGGAACACCACCGCCGGGCCGACCGTAAAATAGTACCGGCACTTTGCCGGCCACAGCTAATTTTACATCTTCTACCATTTGGCCGCAGCTCATCTCCACAACAAGAAAAATCCGCAGCTCATCGGCTGCTCTGCTGATTTGCTCCGTCGGGAAAGGCCACAGGGTAATCGGGCGAATCCAGCCGGCTTTGATTCCATCCTGCCTTGCCTTTTCCACGGCACTTCGCACGATTCTGGCGGCAACGCCATATGCAACCACTACAATTTCTGCGTCGTCAACCTCGTATTGTTCGCAGAGGACCTCATTTTTTTTTACCTCTTTGTATTTGGCCTGCAGGTCATAGTTGTGCTGCTCAACCACCCCTTCCTTTAACCACAGGGAGCGGACAATATTTTGCTCTCTGCCGTCGGCACCGGTCAGTGCCCAGTTTTTAGCGGGGAGTTTGCGGCGCGGTTTTTTGTCAAATACTATCGGCTCCATCATCTGGCCGAGGATACCATCGGCCAGTATGACAACGGTCATTCGATACTGGTCAGCCAGGTCGAACGCCAGCGGCATACAATCAACCAGCTCCTGCACGCTGGATGGCCCCAGGACGATGGTTCTGTAATCGCCGTGTCCGCCGCCCCGTGTTGCCTGGAAGTAGTCGCCCTGTGATGGGGCGATGTTGCCCAGGCCGGGCCCGCCCCGCATTACATTGACTACCACAGCCGGCAGCTCAGCCCCAGCCAGATAACTAATCCCCTCCTGCATCAGACTGATGCCGGGACTGGATGAGGTTGTCATCGCCCTTTTGCCTGTGGCCGAGGCCCCGAATACCATATTGATAGCCGCAAGCTCACTTTCACTCTGTAGAAAAACCCGATTCTCCTCCGGCATCCTTCTTGACATATAAGCGGTGATTTCGTTTTGCGGCGTGATTGGATAGCCAAAGTATGCATCGAGGCCGGCAATGATAGCTGCTTCTGCAAGGGCCTCATTGCCACACATTAGAATCCTTTTGCTCGCCCTGTTGGTAGTTTGCCCTTTTTTTGTCATATTTTTGCTTGTTATAGGATTTATAACGGGACTCACGCTTTTTCCTTAATTAAGGTCGGCTTATCTTTTTTGGTTGGTTCTGCAACTATAGTCTTGTCACGATATACTGTGATTGCGGCATCGGGACAGATAATGGCACAGGCGGCACAGCCTGTACAGTTGGTGTTGGTTGCTTGTGCAGGACAATAGCCGAATTTATTCGACTGCTTGGAAATAATGATGCAATTCTTCGGGCACGCCTGTACGCATAAGCCGCAGCCCTTGCATCGCTCGGTATCAATAATTATTTTGCCAGTCATTTTTAATTTTTACGCAGTGGTTAGCTTCCGAGTTCGATTCACCCGCCGATTTTAGCAGTCGCTGATGGGTTTGTAAAGACAAAAGGCAATTAGCGGTAATATATCACTGTAAACGTTAAAAACGTTAATTTTCTAAGTAGGTGGTTTTTTGAGTTCTTCGATTTTCGGCAGGTCTTTTAGCGAATTTAGGCCGAAGACTTCAAGGAACTTTTTCGTCGTTCCGTATAGCAGGGGTCTGCCTACGATTTCGGCTCGGCCTATAATTTTAACCAGTCTTTTGTACATAAGGTTTCTGATTATCTCGCCGACGGCGACTCCTCTGATGACTTCGATGTCGGCGCGGATAATCGGCTGTTTGTATGCGATTATTGCGAGGGTTTCCAGAGCTGCGGGACTTAGTTTGCCGGCGTCTCGGACACGGAGTAATTTTTTCAGCCAATGGTTGTAAGGGCTGAGAGTCATCATTTGGTAGCCGCCAGCGATTTGCTCTATTCTGAATGCATTATTGTTGGCCTGATACTTGTCATTAAGGTTTTTGATGTGCCGGCGGATTTGCGGAGCGCTCGTCCCGACAATATCAGCTAATCGAGCTTCCCTTAGTGGCTCGTCGCTGGCAAAGAGAATCGCTTCTGTAACCGACTCAACGGTCGGCTCACTGCTCGTCGCTCGTTGCTCGTCGCTCGTCACTCGTTCGTATTCTTCTGTCATAGGACCTTCCATTTAAATGGGTCTGCATCTTTTTTGCTTATTTTAATCGTAATTTCTTTTGCTTGTTTTTGCAGTTGTTTGGCGAGTTTTTTCAGTATGAATCTTTCTGAGACGGTATGGCTGAGGCAGAGGCAGGTCAGATTTGCCTGTTGTGCGGCTACAGCGTAGTGGTGTTTTAATTCGCCGGTAAGGTAGAGGTCAGCTTTTGCGGCGATGACCGAGTTGATGATTTTGCCGCACGAGCCGGCGCAGACCGCTGCGGTTTTTATTAGTCGTTTTTGGTTTCCGACGATTCCGACAGCTTTTGCTCCGGTGTGTTTTTTTATTCTTTCGAGGATTTTATTTAGCTGCATTGGCTTTTGCAATTTGCCGATTCTGCCTAAGCCGAACTTGTTTTGATTGTTATGGAGTTTGAGCACATCAAAGGCTGGCTCTTCATAAGGATGTGCCTTTTTCATAGCGGCTATACAGCCGCCGAGTTTTTCGGCGGGCACAATCGTCTCGAATCTTATCTCAGAGACTGTTTCTATTCTCCCTTTTTTCCCGATGGCGGGTTTGGCATCGGCAAGAGGCCGAAAAGTGCCTGTTCCTTCAGCGGCGAAACCGCAGTTGCTGTAGTTTCCCATCGCGCCGGCACCGGCGGCAAAAACCGCATTTGAGACTTTAGCTGCTGATTCGATGGGAATAAAGACAACGAGTTTGTAATGTACGCCGGCTGGATTGTCCACGTAGTCGCCGATTGGCTGGCCATCGACAATGCCGATAATCTCTGCAAGGCCGTCGTTTACACCGCCTATGGCTGAGTCCAGAGCAGTATGTATCGAGAAGACCGCAATCTGCGAGTGAATTAACTCATAGACAGCACTGCTTTGGCCGTTGGTAGTGATTTTCTTTAGGCCGTCCCAGATAACAGGATGATAACTTATAATCAAATCAGCCCTTAATCTTTTTGCCTCGGCTAAAACATCTTTTGTGATGTCGATGGTTACCAGAATATTTTTTACATTGCGCTGCGGGTCACCGATAAGCAGTCCCACATTGTCCCAACTTTGTGCCAATTTAAGCGGGGCTATCTTTTCGATTTTTTCTGCGATGTCTTTTATTTTCATTCGTCTTTCGTGCCCCATGCTTTAATACGTCCCGCTATTTTTGTTGTAAGCTCTTATCTCTTTATTTGATAAGCCCTCAGTCCGTTGGGTGTTCCTATGATGAGTATATCTTTGTAGACAGCTTTATAGAAAACGTGCCCACCATACCACATAGCTATCGGGAATTCTTCTTGCTGAGTCATTATCTCGCCAGTTAGGGCATCTATCAAAGCCAATTGGTTTCCTTTTCCGATTAGCAAAACCTCATTAATCATTTCGGTCCACCCTTCGTCTCCCATAAAAAATGGGGGAGCTACACCTTTTTCATAATCTACTTTCGCCCACTTTTTCCAAAGAATTTTCCCATTCGTAGCGTCAATCCCATACCAAAGGGTGTAAGGAGTACCTCTTTGTTCTATACTGCCATAAACCAGTAGAACCTTCTTAGTAGCTCCAACGAACCATGGAGAGGTTATAAGTTTTTCGGTTTCCCATTTTACATCACCAGTGTTCATATCTATGGAGATTATACAAGGACCCTCTGCGTTTATAAAAAATGTACTATCTGCTTCGCATTGCCCTAAAATATCGGGCATCGTCGACCAATCTTTTGTAGATAGGACTTGGCCGTTAGAAAGGTCAAGTACCGATGAGGTATACGTTTCATACGTTTCCCTCACATACCTTGCTTTCGCCGACTTCCTAAGCTTGATATGTTTCTCTATAGATAAATACTTGAAGTTGCTGGACGAGACAATACCTTTAGCATGGGCAACATAACTATCCTCCCTATCTTTCGGCGGCTCCCAGAGGGGTTCTGGTTTCCCAGTAACCTCACTTAATAAGCCAATTTCAGTTTTATATTGAGGTATATCCCGATATCCTCGCTCTGGGTAATCTGGATCCACAGGAACTCTCTTTTGGCCCGCAAGGAATGTTCTTCTATATAATATACCATTTTCTATTAAAAGCATACTACCAAACTTCTCATCAAGCTCTGTAGAAGTCTTTTCCCAAAGCGGATTCCAATTGGCTCTGTCGATGGCCAACAAAGATTTAGGCTCGAATTGACCCAGCACAACTAAATAAATAACTTTTTGAGAAATCCCGCACAGCTCATACCCAGGTTGTATCTCCTTGCTTTTCAAAATTTTCCCTGAATTTATATCGATAGCGTGTAATTTGGGGCCCTCAGGTCCAACAACATCAACATAAAGTATTCCGTCCTTACTAATCTTAGGTCCGTGTAATAAGAATGGACCCGCGCTAACACCAGAATAAATAACAAAATAGTATGGAACCTCGGAGAAAATTCTTGGTTTTCCAATATCTTCACGAGTCCATTTAAGCGCAACGCTGGCGCTCTCCACCGGCCGTTGGGGTTCCTCCTTGACATACGGTTTATTATCCTTAAGGAATTTTAGGGGGTCTGTGAAGTGCCTTGTGGGCCCATACCCCATTTTCGAAGGTGGAGGGTCAGATTCGCTGTTCCATATTCCAAGGTGCAGGTGCGAAATATCTTCTTTGGTCGTTTTATCTCGATATTCTATGACTGTGCCGATTATTTGGCCACTTTTGATCTCTGCTCCCTTTTGGACATCTGAACTAGGTTTTATATGTCCGTACAGAGCATAAAAGTATTTTCCATTGACAAGGCGATGTCTTATCCAAATCGCTGGACCTGGTTTACCTTCGCTTCCAAACCCAGATATATCAAAACCAACATACCAAACGGTTCCATCGGCAATAGCTCTTACTTTGGTGCCAGCGGGGGCATTGTAATCGTGTCCTAGATGGTTCTTATTTGGGCCCCCAAGCCAACTACGATAACCTCCAGCATCGGGACAGGGTTGAATAAAATTATTCTCTTCGCCATAGGCCAAGCGGCAAAACAAATTAACCGTTCCCATCAAACCAATAATAAACCACACTTTTCTTCTCATTTCTGCCTCCCTTCGGTCTTCTTTGCCTTACAATTCTCTTTAATGCATTTGTCGAGTTTTTTTTGCAGTTTTTTAGTCAACGGCCCGGGCTTTCCATTAGCCACCGTGTGCTTCTCTACTCTACTTATCGGCATAATCTGCATAATTACATTCGTCAGGAAAACCTCGTCGGCGTCAAGGACATCAGATATGTAGAGGTTTTTTTCGACAAATTCGATGGAGTTTTTTAAGGTAATTTGGCAGACAGTCTTTCTCGCTACTCCTGCAAGGACCGGTGTTTCAATCGGCGGGGTGTAGAGGGCCGAATCCTTGACCAGAAATACATTGCTTATGCAGCCCTCCGCCAGGCGGTTATCTACAGTGAACCACAATGCCTCGGCAGCTCTTTTTTGGTGTGCTGATTTAAGTGCGAGCATACGCGAGAAATAGCTTGTCGTTTTGTGTCCGTAGATTGGCTCAGCGGGGTTTTGTCTGAAGGGGCTCAAGACTACGAGGACGCCGTTTTTATAGTATTCGGGCGGGTAAGGCTGTAATTTTGTGGCGGCGATAAGTAGTGTGGACCTGCGTTTCTCCTCGGATTCGGACATTGGCCCGCCGGTCAGGGTCAGACGCAGACGTGCGTCGGTTAATTTGTTTGCCTTGAGGACTTTGTAAATTGCGTCGGTGATATATTTTTTGCTGTATGTATTTTTTATCGACAAAGCACCTGCACTAAAAAATAGTCTGTCCAGATGGTCTTTAAGAGAAAAAACCACGCCGTTATAACTTCGCATCGTCTCGAAAAGACCTGCCCCGTACAGAAACCCGCTGTCGGTAACAGATATGCCGGCCTTATCGACATCGACCAACTTATCATTTAGAAAAACTTTTTCTGCCATCTCATATCTCAAATGAACGGTGCTTTACGATTTACACTATTGATTCCTGCCAGCAGTGCTCTTGCCTTTGTAATAGTTTCGTCCCATTCGGCTTGCGGGTCGGAGTCTGCGACTATTCCGCCGCCTGTTTGCGCGAAGGCCACATTGTCCTTGATGATAATTGTTCGTATGGTGATATTCAAGCAGATGCTTCCATCGATGCCTAAAAGGCCGATGCCGCCGGTGTAAACGCCTCTGGCTGTAGGTTCGGTTTCGTCAATAATTTCCATCGAGCGGATTTTTGGGGCGCCGGTGATAGAGCCGCCGGGGAACATAGCTTTTAAAACATCGCAGAACGTAATTTCCTTTCGGAGCTGTCCGGCTACGGTTGCTACTGCATGAAAGACTGTCGGATAGCTTTCAATT
>CAYYFT010000002.1:0-31224 GCA_964471015.1 uncultured Pirellulales bacterium
GTCAAGAATTAACTGGCGGTGAGAAATTCGGGATGATAAAATTCGGCTCCAGAACTGAGCTGTATGTGCCTGCCCGTGCAAATGTAAAGTGTCTGGTTCAAATAGGTGATAGAGTCAAAGCCGGGCTGACACCACTTGTAAAGTACGAATCCAGCCCCTCTGAGGGGCTGGACGAACAGTGATTGGTTAAATGGTAATTGGTTAAATGATAAACTACCAATTACCGGTTATCAAAAGCAGAGATGGCCAGATTAAAAACCCAGGCTGCCAAAGAAAGTTTGCTTCGGCGGGTGCGAAGGCAGAGATTGAAGTACGTCACGGTTCTGCCATCGCTGGTAACAATTCTAAATGGCGTATGCGGCTTTGCGGCCATTGCTTTTGCCGGCAAAGGTGCCGCCGCCGGCATCAACCATTTCTCCTATCATAAACTTACATTGCCATATTTTGCTATGGCCGGTTATATGGTTCTGCTTGCGATGATTGCCGATGTGCTGGACGGCCGGCTCGCACGAATGAGCAAGAGCACTTCCAGCTTCGGCGGCCAGCTCGACAGCCTCTGTGATATAATCAGCTTCGGCGTGGCGCCGGCATTTTTGATGCTCAAAGTTCTTGAATATAAATTAGGCGGCTTTGCCGAGCAGAACCCGGGCCTTGTGAATTTTCTGGAGCGTTTCATCTGGCTGACAGCAGCGGCATATATAAGCTGTGCAGCCATTCGATTAGCCAGGTTCAATGTGGAGAATGAAGAGGATGAATCCGCCCATATGAGTTTCATAGGCCTGCCAACTCCTGCTGCTGCAGGAGTGGTAGTAAGCCTGGTAATATTCCATCAGGAAACATTGGTGGAGCTTTCAGCCAGCAGTCCCCAGGGGGCCTTGCTTCGTGGGAACTTTTATCTTATCTGTGAAAATGCTATTATTTACGCCCTGCCGCTTTTGGTTCTGGGGGTTAGCGTGTTAATGGTCAGCAGGATTCGATATCCACACATCTTAAATCAATATATAAAGGGCAAAAAACCTTTCGCACATCTTATTAGAGCACTGTTGTTCCTCGCCCTTGTTATCTGGAGCAGACAGGTGGCTTTGGTATTGATTTTCTGCGGTTTTGCGGCAAGCGGCTTTTCGAAATGGTTTTATTATAAGGTAATCCACAAAAGGGGCCTCCCTAAGGGAGAACCCAAAAGTAATTTTGCCCTGTCAGCTGAACCGCCGGATGAATTAGTGAATTAACCCCGCCCCTGCCACAGGGGCGGGGTTAACCAATCAACTAACTTGTCGTCTGGAAGTCTCGCTGCTTGGCGCTGTATTGGTTTATTCTGTAATAGGCCTCCACAACATTGCAGAGCCGGTGCAAAACCTGCCGAGTCTGCGGGTTTTCTTCCAAGCCGACAATCTGCAGACCAAGACATATACTTTTCTCGTCTGCTGTCAGCAGGATACTCCTAATCCGGGCATCGAACGTCAACGGCATTTCATAGGGCATAGGTGTAAACGCGAGCCTGATAAACTGCCCCTTTTTGAAGTCCGGTTTTCCCGCACCAATTGAGCCAGGGCTCAGCCCCTTAGAAATCTTCCCTTCTTGTGTCCTTTTACCCTCTATACAATCTCTAACGGCGCTCTCGCCTAATTGGTGCGGGACCACAATTCGCGCGCCGCCGGTGGAGATGTCGGTAAGCCTGCCCCGCCAATAATGTTCCGGCGGCATCCGGTTAGTGCCGGGGGTTTGGCTTGCCATCTGTTGTGTTTCGGGCTTACCATTTATATAGCGACGATGCCACAGCATCACATTTACCTTCAAAGAACTGGGAACTTCAACGCGCAGATAGCTTCTCCGCTGGGTTATCTCAATTCGGTCCGGTATCATAAGCGCTATCGTTGGGTTCCCATAAGGCGGGGCTTCTCCATCGCTTGCTGGCTCAAAACCTGCTACAGTTGTCTCAAAAGTGAACCTGCCGTATCCATACTTTAGCGATACGCTGACCGGCTGATTAACCTGGATGTCTATCGGATGTGGCTTTTTGGCTCCCATTTTGTGAGCTTTTCGCAAAATGGAGTCTCTTTTCCTTGGTGAGACCTGGATATCCAGCCTGTTAGCTCCAAGACCGGTCAGTAACACCTTCACAATGCGTTGCTCACCCCTGGACAAGTAGGACATAATGGCAGGTGCTTTTTTTTCGGTTACAGTTTGCAGAGCCTCCCTCGGCTCAGCTCCGTGCAGCACTTCTACTTCGTCCATACAAATCCCCCCAATGAGGTGCCTTGAGATTCTCGCTTTGTATTCAATCAAGGGCTTTTTTATGGTCCCAATGACCATGTTTGACACTGACTCTCTTTTTAAAATATATATGTAAATCGGCAATAAGCAAAAGCGATTTTAGGTAAAATTTGCAACACTTACGATTTTGGGGCACGAGGGTCGAATTTAAAGGTTTCCATTTCGCTATTTTTGGAGTTCCTGCTTTACCCCGTTAGAAAGAAAGCTCCGCCCTTTTGGCGTAGTATGAAATATATAGCTCTCCGGCAACTAACGAGGGTGTGGTTTAAAGCCCCGCCCGAGCTTTCTAACGGGGTTTACGAAGCATCCCTTAGGGAGGGCCCAAGTGCATAGCTGCAAAAATGTTGCAAAAATCAAGATTAGCAATTATGATTGCTTCATCTATGAACGGAACTCACGAAACAAGAAGGCGTGGAGTAGATAAAATAGCGCTTCTGGGCCTTTTTATTGTGGCTTTGCTGATAGCCCACTTTATAGCCGTCTCAAGGTCCTCTATTGTGCTCTCGGAGCCGATAGAATTAGATTACGCCGGTTTATCGGTCTCAATCCCGACTGGAAACGGCTGGCAAAGCGAAAAACAATGGCAGTATCAGCAAAATGCCTTCACTCTGGGTAGTTTTTTCAACCCCGGTTCCAGCGGCGCAACTGCCCTCGTTTCCTGCCGATACCTGCTGGCGGCCATAAGGGCCGCTCCTGATGTGCTGTTTGAGGAAAAGGCTTCTGTAATTGGCGGGGCAAAAATCGCAAAAACAGGCCAAATCGAGATGGGCAGCCCGGGTTTCTCTTTTGCAAAAGGCTCACAAAACAGAGGTCCTCTCACTCTAAACTGGGCACATATAAAAAGGTCAAAAACGCCGTTCGATACGTTTTTCGGCTTCGCGCAGTTACCGAACAACCGTCGGCTTGATATCGAAGTGTATCAGGCTACGGGTGATACGGACCTGGCTGAGGAGATTTTCAAATCCGTCACTGATAGTTTAAAATTCACAGATACCCAACTGCTTGACGCCGGCGGTAAAATTGTTGCGGAAATTAAAAGTAAGGGGCTCGACAGCTTTTTGGGTTCCCTTTTTTCAAATGGGTCTCCTTTAGACAACCAAGGCCGAGAAAGTTTTTTTCTGATTAAGGATGCGAGAGGACGCACCATCGGATTTACGATGGAAGTGCTGAGTTCTCATTTTGCAGAAAGACCACAAAACGAGGACGCCCTCATCGACCTGGTGCCGGAAGCTCAATTAAATATACTGGCGGGGGGGTTTTACTATATTCGCGGCCGGTACAACCGCAGGCAGGCAACATTTTTTCAAAGCGATAACAGCTTCAATGAGTTTGTCTGGAAAAGTGAAACCAGCAGCCTGGCCGGCAGAAGCGACTCTGAGATAGTCCTGGGCAAAGATGGAATTATGACCGTCAAGAAATTTGGCCGGCGAGCCGAAGAAAAGGATTACCAAATCAGCCCTGCAGCGATACCAGACGTCTTAGGCGAGCTTGCTTTTAGCCAAATGCTTGATAGCAACCAGAAAGAAATCATTGTGGATATAATTGAGGCTGACGGTAAAATTACACCAGTACTTATCTCCGGAATTGAGTCGCCCCGCCGTTCTGCTTCACAAAATCGAAGCAGCGGCGCCAATGTTACCAACGAAGAAGCCACCTACGCATTCAGTGTGCAACTTCTGAACGGCCGGGGTTTTTCTGAACAAGTGTATCTTGACGACCAGAGGCGGATTTCGAGGAGACTACTACAGCAGGAAGCCGCATATACCTTTGAACGCACCAGCGCAGAAAACATATTAAGAGAATTTCCTGAACAGGGCAGCTATATTTTACAAAGGAAAGATAAGACATTGGAGCAGAGTCAACCGCAGGAAAATAGTGAATGGTAATTCGTTGTTCGTGAATTGCATCTCGCCCTCGCCCCTCGGAGGAGCGGGGCATGTAAGTTGCAAAATGGGAACCCTGATAAGAACGACAAATATATCACAAGGGCTGTCACTCTGGCACCCGGCAGCCACATTCGCAACACAGGCAATAACGTTGAAAAAGGATAAAAATGCAATTGACACAAAACATTTTCTCTTTTATCATTCGATTTTTTGCCTCGTATTTTGATTCTCGATATTCTTTACTGCAAGGAGCATGAATATGGAAGAAGGAAAACCAATCAATGTCGGTGATGAGAACTTTGACAGTGAAGTATTAAAATCTGGAGTTCCCGTGCTGGTGGATTTCTGGGCCGAATGGTGTGGGCCCTGCAGGATGGCTGGCCCTGTGCTTGAAAAAATAGCTCAAGTGTATGGAGGAAGATTAAAGGTATGCAAATTAAACGTTGACGAGGCACGCCAGACAGCTATTAAATACGGCGTTATGAGTATACCCACATTGAATATTTATAAAGATGGCCAGGTCGTAGACCAAATTGTTGGCGTTACGCCAGCTTATGAGGCCGATATTAAGAAAAAAATAGAGCCGTACTTAAAATAAGCCGGAAGATGGGTTCAAAATGAACAACGTGACGTATGATGTTATTATCATAGGAGGAGGTGCTGCCGGCCTGACCGCGGGGATTTATACCTCAAGAGAAGGACTTAACACTGTTTTACTGGAAAGATGGTTGTGCGGCGGTTTAACCGCGGAGACTACATTAGTAGAGAATTACCCCGGTTTCCCAGAAGGTGTAAATGGCAGAGACTTAACAGAAAAATTTAAAGAGCAGGCTCAGAAGTTTGGCACACAGATCATTGAATATAGCGGAGTAACTAAAGTAGAACCGCTTGAGAAGAAAGTCAGAATTAAAACAGATAGTGAAGAATATTATACTCGCTCTTTAATAATTGCTTCAGGAAGTGTCCCCAAAAAGTTAAACGTGCCTGGTGAAGATGAGTTTTATGGTAAGGGTGTTTCTTACTGTGCCACATGTGATGGGCCGCTATATAGAGATAAGGACGTTGCCGTCATAGGCTGTGGGGACTCCGGGTTGCAAGAGGGAGAATCTCTTCTTACGTACGTCAGAAGTGCAACCTTTATAGAATTTTTGCCTCATATGAATGCCGAGGAAATACTGCAGCAAAGACTGCAGAAGAGTGAAAAAACAAACTTTCTGTTAAACCATATGCTCACTTCTATAAATGGTGACACTAAAGTTAATTCTATTGCAATAAAGAACCGTCAAACTAATGAGGAAAAAAAATTAGAAGTTTCGGGCATCTTCATATACGTAGGATTCTTACCTAACTCTAAATTCTTAGAAGGCGTTGTCGAATTAGATGACTTGGGACACATTGTTACTAATGAGGAAATGAAAACATCCGTACCTGGCATATATGCGGCGGGTGATGTACGGTCAAAACGGGTGCGCCAGATAGACACTGCGTGTGGAGAAGGCACAATTGCAGCCATATCAGTTAGGAATTACATAAAAGAACTAATATAAAAGAGTAAGAAACCCAACATCTGGCCAAATTCGCCAAGAAGGTGACGCTTTTTGCAAAAAGACGACAATACGCTGTTGAGCCTCGTTAGAAGTTCTGCGGGGCAAAAAGCAAAGATTTGGGTTCCACCGTGAGGTGTCCTGTGGGTCGCAAGGCATGGTTCCTCTAATGGGGTTTGGTTATGCAGAGGCGACAGTTAGGCTATACCGATTTGAAACTAACGACCGTCGGGTTAGGCACCTGGGCGATGGGCGGACCTTGGCAATTCGGCTGGGGACAGCAGGATGACGGTGAAGCGATTGCCGCAATCCTGACCGCCATGGAAAAGGGAATCAACTGGATAGATACCGCACCTGTCTACGGCTGCGGCCATTCTGAGGAACTTGTCGGAAAAGCACTCAAGCAAACAAGCCAAAAACCATTTATCGCAACAAAATGCGGACTGCTGTGGAACGACAAAAGAGAAAAAGTAAGCTGCCTTAAGGGCGAAAGCATTCGAGAAGAATGCCACGCAAGCCTAAAGAGAATCGGCGTTGAGGCAATAGACCTTTATCAAATGCACTGGGCTGAGCCTGATGAAGATATCGAAGAAGCTTGGACAGAAATGGCTAAATTAGCACAGGAGGGAAAAGTGCGATACATCGGCGTATCGAATTTTAATTTAGAGCAAATCAAACGCATCCAGGAAATTGCTCCCGCTGCCTCGCTTCAGCCGCCTTACAGTATGCTCCATCGTGAGGTCGAAGATGAACTGTTGGGTTATTGCGCGGAAAATAATATCGGTGTCGTTGCATACAGCCCTATGCAAAGGGGTTTGCTCACAGGTAAATTTAATCAGGAACGTCTTGCAGGTTTGCCTTTGGATGACCATCGAAGAAAAAGTCCTGATTTTCAGGACCCGCAGTTTTCCGCCACGCTGCAGCTTGTTGAGCAATTGCGGCCCATCGCTGAGCGCAACGGCAAAACTCTGGCTCAGTTAGCGATTAGCTGGGTCCTTCGCCGAAGCGAGGTTACCGCCGCCATTGTCGGGGCACGAAGACCCGAGCAGATTGCAGAAACCGCAAAAGCGAGCGATTGGAAACTGACCGTAGAAGATATAGAACAAATCGAGCTGTTATTAAAAAAACGACAGGAAAAGATAAATGGCAAATAATAAAACTCTATATGCAAGTCCACTCGTTGAAAGAAATGCTTCAAAAGAAATGGCTGAGCTTTTCGGAGCGCAAAAAAAGTTCAGCACTTGGCGCAGGCTCTGGCTGGAGCTTGCGAGGGCGCAGAAGAAACTCGGGCTGGATATAAAACAGAGTCAGATAAATGAAATGGCCAAGCATCTCGATGACATCGACTTCAAAAAGGCCGCTGCCTATGAGAAAAAATTTCGCCACGATGTTATGGCTCATATCCGCACCTTCGCTGATGCTGCGCCGAAAGCGGCTCCTATAATTCACCTCGGCGCCACCAGTTGTTTCGTCGGCGATAACGCTGATTTGATAATTATGCGAGAAGCCCTGCAGATTACAACCGGCAAACTGGCAGCAGTGATAAATCTGTCAGGTAAATTTGCAAAGAAGTATCGGGCACTTCCGACATTGGGCTTTACGCATTTTCAGCCGGCCCAGTTGACCACCATCGGCAAAAGGGCAACACTATGGTGCTATGAATTCGTGATGGATTTACAGGAAATAGAACATCGACTGGAAACGCTTCCCTTTAGAGGAGTCAAAGGCACTACCGGCACACAGGCCTCTTTTTTAGCACTTTTCGACGGCAGCCACAGTAAAGTCAAGCAGCTTGACAAAGCCGTTGCTGCTGCTTTCGGCTTCAAAAAAATCTGCACTGTCACAGGCCAGACATATCAACGAAAATTTGACACCCTCGTCGTAAATACCTTAACTTCAATCGCACAGTCAGCCCACAAATTCTGCAATGATATTCGATTGTTAGGCAATCTAAAAGAGATTGAAGAGCCGTTCGAGAAGTCTCAGGTCGGCTCCTCGGCAATGGCCTACAAGAGAAATCCGATGCGTTGCGAGAGGGTAACAGCCCTTAGCAGACTGGTATTGAGTCTGGCATCCAGCCCGCTGATGACCGCCTCCGAGCAGTGGCTTGAGAGAACTCTCGATGATTCAGCCAACAGAAGGGTTGTCATTCCAGAAGCGTTTTTAGCTGTCGATGGTATTCTGGAAATTCTTATAAATATTCTCGATGGTCTGGTTGTTTATCCGAAGGTAATCGCCGCCCACATCGCAGCGGAACTGCCCTTTATGGTCACTGAAAATATCCTTATGGCCGCGGTAAAAGCCGGCGGCAATCGTCAGACGTTGCACGAAAAAATACGACGGCATTCTCACGCCGCCGCCGAGCAGGTAAAGCAGTCCGGCAAACCAAACGATTTAATAGAACGACTCAAGAAAGATTGCGCTTTTGTAAAGGTGGATTTCAAAAAAGTCCTGAACCCGAACGATTACATCGGCAGAGCACCGCAGCAGGTCGATGAATTCGTCAGGGATATTGTAGCGCCAATCCGCAGAAGATACCGCAGACACTTAAGCCAAAAAGTGGAATTAAAAGTATAAAACTTAGTATCAAATATCGAGCATCGAGCTATGACCAGAGAAGAACTGATAAGGCGCATCAAAGAAACATCGTATCTCGAAGGTGATTTTGTCCTTCGCAGCGGAAAGAAAAGCAAGTACTATCTTGATAAATACCTTTTCGAGACCTGCCCGGATATATTGAGAGCCCTCGGGGAGGAATTCGCCAAATACGTAACCAATGATGTTACTTTGATAGCCGGTGCCGAGCTTGGCGGCGTGGCATTGGCAGCGGCAACAGCTATACAAACGAATAAAAACTGGATAATAGTCCGCAACGCTAAAAAAGGTTACGGCACCGGCAAGTTAGTCGAGGGCATCTTAAAAGGCGGCGATGTGGTTCTGTTGGTTGAGGACGTCGCCACTACCGGTGGACAGGTCCTTGAAGCGGCCAGGATTATTACCGAAGCCGGTGCAACGGTCAAAAAAATAGTCTGCGTAATTGACCGCAAACAGGGGGCAGGCGAAAACATAACAAACGCCGGCTACAAATTCGAGAGCATATTAACAAAAAACGACCTCGGCATTAAGGATTAACACCGGAAGTTTGCTATTTTATAACCTTGTTTGTCCCCGAAAGTAGAATATAATAACCTTCATATATTGTTGAAGTGTTGAACGTTTGTTACGAGGCGGAACTATATGGATAAGATCGACCGCAATTCGCAACCCTTGGCAGAAGTATTTGGTTTTCCTGTTTCAGATATATCTCAGGTAACCTTACGGCACAGAAAAAACAAACTTTGTCCATTTAACAATCGTGTACCATCCTGCACAAAAGACAAGGCAAAAGACCCGCTTGGGGTATGTAGTATTTTTCATGCTGGGAAGCTTGTAATCACTTGTCCTGTGAGATTTCGTGAAAACTGGACAATTGCCGAGGATGCGTCCGAATTCTTTTTTGAAGGTAATAATGCCTGGACTTCTATATCGGAAGTTAACTTGAACGACGCTAATGGAAAAACTGCGGGACACATCGACATCGTTTTGGTTGAGTATGACAACAGTGGGAAAATAGTTGACTTTGGAGCTCTTGAAGTTCAAGCGGTGTATATCTCTGGGAATATTCGTTCTCCCTTTGAAAGCTATATCTCAAATCAGAAGGCTAATCGATATGCAGGATGGAAGGGCAAGCCTAATTATCCAAAACCAGATTATCTTTCCTCGTCAAGAAAACGGTTAATACCACAAATACTTTATAAAGGTGGAATTTTGAAAACATGGGGCAAGCGTCAAGCTGTAGTATTACAAAAGTCATTTTTCGAGACTTTGCCAGAAATGCCAAGAGTTAAACCAGAAACAGCTGACATCGCTTGGATGTTATACGACCTGAAAGAAAACTCTGAGCGAAGCCGATTTGTGCTTACTCGCGAAGATGTAATCTATACTAAATTTGAACCGGCGCTTGAGCGATTTGTCGAACCTGAACCCGGCGATATCGACGAGTTTGTTAACCTTTTGCAAACAAGGCTGGACGAGCATTTGGAAGAAAATCCGCCTGATGCGCCAATTTTGACGGATGAAGTTTTAAGCTGAAAAAATAAGCAAGGTCATGCAGTTAGAGCTTTTCAAGACAAGATCTTTCAGGAAACCGGTTAATGTCGCTACAGTACCGATGCGAAGCCCGTTTAGGTATCCCGGGGGTAAGACGTGGTTTGTTCCTTACGCAAGAGAATGGCTTAAGCAACACAATGGAACCACATCTCTAATTGAACCTTTTGCCGGTGGGGGGATAATTGGGCTGACCGCTGTATTTGAGAACCTCGTATCCAGTGTGACATTAGTAGAAAAAGATGAAGATATTGCATCAGTATGGCGTACTATGCTAAGTTCGCAGGCTAACTGGCTTGCAGAACAAGTGATAAATTTTGAGGTGGCTCCCGAAAACGTAAAAGAAGTATTAAGTCACAGCCCAAAATCCGTCAGAGAGAGGGCTTTTTGTACGATTCTTCGTAACAGGCTTCAGCACGGCGGTATTTTAGCTCCTGGCGCCGGTTTGATAAAGAATGGAGAGAACGGCAAAGGTATGAAATCTCGATGGTATCCTGAGACTATATGCAAAAGAATCCTGAGAATAGCCAAGATAAGGAACAAAATAAAATTCATTCAGGGTGATGGACTTGACGTCATAAGGGATGAAAGTGATTCATCGAATGTGGTTTTCTTTGTCGACCCGCCATATACTAAAGCTGGTCGGAGGTTGTATCTTCACCATCAAATAGACCACGAAGACCTCTTTGCTATAACATCTCATGTACAAGGCGACGTTCTCATGACTTATGATGATGCCCCTGAAATACAAAGCCTCGCTTCTTCATATGGTTTTGAAAGCGAAAGAATTCTAATGAAAACAACGCATCATCTACAAAAGTACGAATTAGTTATTGGTCGGGATCTTAGCTGGTTACATACTCTTCTTGTATGACATTTATCATTTCGATTATTTTCTGAGCAACCACAGTTTTGCTAGCAGGAGGAAGCTGTATCCAACTCTTGGCAGGTACTTTGATTTGGACGGCTGTTTCTTCGGCGCCGATTGCGGCAGGGGGGTTAGCGATTATCATATCAAGATTCTTTTCTCGCATTTTTCTCTCGGCATTTTTTCTTAAGTTTTTGTCTTCCAAGGCAAAGCCGACAACGATTTGGTTTTTTCTTTTGCGCTCTCCAGCCCATTTTAGAATGTCGGCTGTTGGTTTTAGTCTTATTATTAAATCCCTATTTGATTTTTTAGTTTTTATTTTTGATTTTTTAACAGGCGTATAATCAGCAACCGCAGCAGCCATAATCAGGCAATCACATTTTGTAAAGAACTTTTTCACGGCTGCAAGCGTTTCGGCGGCGCTGTCAACGCCGACAAAATCCACTCCCACCGGTGGCTGCAAATCCGATGCGCTGACCAGCGTTACCTTGTGACCAGCTTTGGTTGCAGCCAGCGCAAGCGCATAGCCCATCTTGCCGCTGCTTGCGTTGGAAATAAAGCGAACCTGGTCAATATATTCGCGAGTTCCGCCTGCTGTTATTAGAAAATGCATTTTGCCGGATGGTTTATCTTTTCCTGCGTTTAATTTTCGAAGCGATCTTTTCGATTGCCTTCAAAATATCCTGTGGCTCTGACATTCTTCCGATGCCTTCCGTGCCGCAAGCAAGTCGGCCTTTAACAGGGCCTATTAGCTGAAAACCCATCTCTTTTACCGTTTTGACATTGCGCTGCACCGCGGGATTGTCCCACATATTATCATTCATCGCGGGAACCAAAAGTGCTGCTCCTGACTTAATTAGCTCCGTCGCAGCGCAAAGGATGGTACTTAACAAATCGTCACAGATGCCGTTTGCTGCCTTGCCGATTATATTAGCTGTTGCGGGAACGACTGCCACAATGTCAGCCCACTCAACCAGATTCACATGGTTCATTTTGTGTTCTTCGCTGTCGCTCCATAGTGAGGTATAAACTGGCTGGCCTGTTACTGCCTCGAAGCTTTTTGGGCGAATAAGCTGGCAGGCATTTTCCGTCATTACCGTATTCACATTGGCGCCGGCGATGGTCAGCTTGCTGGCCAAATCGACTGCCTTATATGCAGCGACTCCGCCGCTGACACCCAGCAGGATATTGGGCCCCATTTTACCCCACGCCGCAAAATGGGAACCTTTCGAATAACCTCGATTTGATTTTTTTTCGGCCATTACCAGTTCAACTATTTTTTCGGTTCGTCATTATTATTGGCCCCGGTGTCAATAGTAATCTTGTCCTGCAGGATTTCCTGAATAACGATTTCCAGTTGTGTTTTGCCTTTGGCATCCTCAATCAGGGGCCGAGCCCCTTCCATCAACTCATCCATCCGTCTTTGAATCAGTGCTGTCAGTTTGTATTTACCGCCAACTTTGTTGATTATGTCTGTGCTCTTGAGGTCATCTATCATTCTTTTTCTCCAATGCTCTGTTTAATGATTTGCACCACCTCTTTTACCGCCTGTTCCAAATCGCCGTTTATAACCATATATTCATAGTATTGCCAAGCAGCGGCGATTTCAGTGCTTGCCCCATTCAATCTCTCTTCAGTTGCTTCACTGCCTTCTCTGCCCCGCAGGTCCATACGCTCGGCCAATTCCTTCTGGCTCGGCGGTAAGATAAAAATCATTACCGCAGCAGGGTATATTACCTTTACCTGTTTAGCACCCTGAACGTCGATTTCCAAAATAATGGTTTCGCCGGCCTGCAGTGCCTCTTCCACCTTGTCCTTCGGTGTTCCGTAGAGATGGCCGAATACCTCTGCATATTCCAGCAGTAAGCCCTTGTTGATACGCCTCTGGAACTGCTCCTCTGATATAAACCAATAATCCCGGCCGTCAACTTCGCTTTCACCTTTAGGCCTGGTGGTAACTGAGACACTAATATGGGCGTTATTTAACCGGTTAACGACTTCTTTGCAAATCGTGCTTTTGCCCACGCCGGACGGGCCACTCACTACCACCACTTTGCCTTTGTCTCGCATCCCGCATCCCGCATCTCGCATCTCGCATCAGTTCGCATCTCGTTCGAGATACGCTTGGGTTCTCCCTGAGGGAGGTCCCTTCACGATTCACGAGATACTCTTTTCTACTCTATATTCTGAACCTGCTCTTTAATCCGGTCTATCCGGCACTTTATATCGACCACGCAGCGGATAACCTCGGTATCACAGGCCTTACTGGCAATGGTATTGGCTTCCCTGAGCATCTCCTGGCTGATAAAGTCCAACCTGCGCCCCGCCTGTGCATTTGCCTGGCAGCTTTCAGCGAACTGCTGCAGATGCGAATCCAATCGGGCTATCTCCTCGGATATATCTGACCTGTCGGCAAAAATCGCCACCTCCCTGGCAAGGGCCTCTTCATCCAATTTAAGTTTTGCGTCCGCGAGCAGCTCATCGACTCTTTTTTTTAGTTTCTTCTGATATTCCTGCAAAACGACCTCACTACGAGTACGTATTTGCTCGAGGTCCTGTTTTATAGCTTTACAGTGACTATCCAAATCAGCTGCAAGAGCAGCACCTTCTGCGGCACGCATTTGCTTGAGCCGGTCCACTGCTTTTTGCGTAATGCTTAAAACCGTCTCTTTTATTTGCCCTGCTTTCTCTTCATCCGGTAATACCGGCTGAACAATCCCAGGCAGTGTCAGCAACCCCCCCATATCGATGGAGGATTTAGTATTGGCCGAAGAGGCAATCCGGCCTAATTTCTCCATATATGCCCGCAAGGCCGTCTCGTCGATATCAAAGAGTACATTTGCCGGAACATTTTTGAGCCGGAGCACACAAATTACCATCCCGCGCGACAAGCTTTTTCGCAGAAGCTTATCAATATCTTCTTCAAGGAACGCTACCATCTCCGGCAGCCTTACACTGGTCTTTAAATAACGATTATTGACCGTTTTAATTTCCACGGTGTAAGTTGCGCCGCCAATCTCACCCTGCGCTTCACCAAATCCGGTCATACTATTTATCATAGCACTATACTTTCAATTCGTATTTCGTATTTCTTTCCGCACGCCGCATAACGCACGACGAAGTTAGTCGCCGGGCGAATTCACATCGGCACCTTCACCGCCGGTAACAGCGGGGACTAATGGTAACTCCGAACTTTGCGGCAGCTCCTGCTGGGCCGGAAGCTGCTGAGTCGGCCGAGGCTGGCCAGCCCCAAAATCACTAATACTTGGTTTGTAGAATTTGGCCATTACCACAGCAAGCAACAGAAATATACCTACCATCACTATTGTAACCCAGGTCAGAAAATCGCCGGTTTTTGAACCTAAAATCCCGCTTGCCAGACCACCGCCAAACGCAGCCCCCAGGCCGCCGCCTCTGCCCTTTTGAATCAGAACGGTTAAAATCAGCACCACCGCGCAAATGATAAAAACAACAGCGACTACATTCATAAAAAAACCTACTGCTAACACTGAAAAAACCGTCATATTTATTTCCCTTACAAATAGCGGACAAGAAAAAACAAACATTATGCGCTGGGTTCCCGCTTTGCGGGGTCCCTAATTATGTTGCCGCCTGAATTATCGCGACGAAATCATCTGCCTTCAGGCTTGCTCCGCCGACCAGCAGACCGTCTATATCCTGCTCACGCATCAACTCAACTGCGTTGTCGGGCTTCACCGAACCGCCGTAGAGGATGCGAATCTCCTGGGCTAATTTGGTGTCATACATTTGCCCAAGCAGCTCCCTTATCAAGGCATGCGCCTCTTGCGCCTGCTGTGGCGTTGCTGTCAGGCCCGTTCCGATAGCCCAGACCGGCTCATAAGCTACGGTTACTGCAGAGACCTTCTCGGCGCTTAAGCCGGCCAGGCCGTTCTTTACCTGTCGCGTTACAACTTCTTCCGTTCTGGATGCTTTGCGTTCTTCAATCAGTTCACCCACACAAAATATCGGCAAAAGTCCGCCCAGTATAGTAGCGGCAATTTTTTTATTTATTAGCTCGTCGGTCTCACCAATCACGTGTCTGCGCTCCGAATGGCCGCACAAGGCATAAGTGCAGCCGATATCTTTCAGCATTGACGAACTTATCTCGCCGGTAAAAGCTCCTTTCCGCTCATAATAAATGTCCTGAGCGCCGACGGCGATGCTCGATGTGCTAAGAGCATTAACCACACTCTGCAGATAGACAAAAGGCGGACAGACCGCTACGTGAACGCTATGGCCCGCAATCTCTGAAGAGGCAGAAGCAATCGCTTTGACCAGTTCTACACTGGAGAGACTATCCGTGTTCATTTTCCAGTTGCCGGCCACAAACGGCTTTCTCATAAAACCCATAAGGCTCTCCTGAATAATAGTTTGCAGGCTAAGAACTATAGACTCAATCGTCAAGATGGCTTACGCCATTACAGTAATTCCGTCGCCTTTGGGAAGCTGCCTAATATCGAAAGCTGAAGGCAATGCTTACCGGCCTCTTCCAATCCCTTTTGAACCTTTTCCTCTGTTCTGTGACCGAGGAAATCCATAAAGAAGTAGTATTCCCACTGTCTTTTTTTGCTGGGCCTGGATTCTATATTTGTCAGGTTGATGTTGTAACTCTTGAAGACATCGAGTACATCAGCAAGGGCGCCGGCTTTATGGGCGGTGCTAAACAATATAGCGGTCTTATCTTCGCCGGTCGGTTTTGCATCCCCTTGCCCGATTACCAAAAATCGGGTTATATTGTTAGCGATATCCTCGATATTTTCACAGATGATTCTCAGCCCGTACAACTCTGCGGCGACGGCTGAGCCGATCGCTGCGGCTTTCGGCTCACCCGCTGCCAACTGTGCGGCTTTGGCGCTGGAGGCAACGGGGACAGTTTGGGCTTCCTTAAAAGTGGCACTTAACCAGTTTCGGCACTGGGCGAATATCTCCGGCTTTGAGTAAATCTTCTCGATCTGGTCCAGCGGACAATTGGCCAACAGACTATGGTGAATCGCCATCAGGACCTCGGCACAGATTTTCACATCAGAATCTATCAGGGCGTCAAGTGTCTCTATTACGCCGCCGCCGGTGGTATTTTCTATCGGGGCAAGGCCCAAATCACAATGACCCTTGCTGACTTCATCAAAGATGCTTCTGATATCGGCCAGCGGTTCATATTCTACACTCTGGCCGAACTTGAGCATTGCCGCGGTATGGCTGAAGCTGCCGCCTGGCCCCAGATAACCGATACGCAACGGCCTTTCCAGGGCAAAAGAGCCGCTCATCAGCTCACGCCAAATAGCCACCAAGCACTTATCCGGCAGTGGCCCCTTGTTGGCCTTGGTAATCGTGGCAAAAACCTCTTTTTCCCTCTCCGGTGAGTAAACGGGTTTGCCGGTCTTGTTTTTTAGCTTGCCTATCTCCACGACAACACGCGCACGCTCATTGAGCAGCTTCACAAGCTGGAGGTCAAGTTTGTTGATTTGACTTCTCAATTCTTCGAGGGACATAACTCGATACCAAAGAAAGCTCAGCTATTTTTCATAAAAACTATTATATCTAACAGAACTTTGCTCTTGCGTCAATGAATTTGGCATATTAGATATGAATTTTGGACACCAAATGCGACAAAAAATACAAAAAACTATGAAATACACAATTTTTAAGACCAAATGGGGCTATTTCGGTCTTGCCGGCAACGAATATGGCCTGTTGCGAACCTGCCTACCACTCAGCAAACCGGAACATGTCAAATCCCAACTCTTAATTATTTCGGAAGCTCCTATATTCGAGAAACGGTTCTTCAAAACAGTCCAGAAACAGATAACCGCTTATTTTGAAGGAGCTTGCGTAAACTTTGCCACGGATATTCCCATCGTGCTGGATGGATTAGGGTTATTTGCGAGGCGGGTTTTAACTGCCTGCAGGGACATAAGATTCGGCCAAACAGTAAGTTACGGCCGATTGGCTGAAATGGCCGGCAAAGCCGGTGCGGCAAGAGCGGTCGGCGGGGCGCTGGCGAAAAATCCGCTGCCGTTGATAATTCCTTGTCACAGAATAGTTTGCGCTAATGGCAAAATCGGTGGATTTTCCGCTATGGGGGGAGTGAAGCTCAAAAAAAGGTTGCTGGAATTGGAGGGAAGAGCAATCAAAAGTACCTTAAATAGGAGACTTAGGCAAGTGGGGCGGGAGGAAGTTTTAAGTTTTTAGTGTTGAGTTTTGAGTTGAAAATGAGAAGAATAGGTAAATTGGGCAAGGGGAAATGCGGGTGGATTTTTTCGTAGAATGGCTTCTAAGGGGTCAACGGCGCTATTTTATGAGCAAACGTTCGAAAATATTCGAAAACGTTTGAAAACTGTATAGAAACGTTCGAAAACTACATAGAAACATACAAAAACTGTATAGGAACATTCGAAAATTGTATAGAAACGTTTGAAAATATTCAAAAATATTTAACACGTGGCTCGTCGCTCGGCCCTTGTGATTCGAGGAAAGGAAGGTACAAAAAACACGAAGAAAATTAACCACGAATTGGGGTAAATTTTGAGGATTGCGGGTTTATTTCGTATGTCGTATTGCGTATATCGTATGTCGTCGGAGAAGGCCGAGAGGAAAAGGGGAAAATGATTGTGGGTTTTGGATTTGCGGGTAAAATGTTAAATAGCGTGTAGCGTACAGCGGACAGTATTCAGTTTTGCGGTTTTGGGTAGTTCGTAGTTCATAGAGGAGTTTTTTAAAATTGCGAAGTGCTGCCGGAGGCCGCCCCAGTTAGATAGTGAACGACACATCTCACGGGGCAAGCAACGAAGAGACATACAATGAGTATGCGAAGGCATACGGATAAAACAGATTCCGAGCAGGAGGCAGCACAAGCAAATTTTTAAGGTTGCGGGTAAAATGGGGCGGTGAAATTTGGTTGTGGTTCTGGGCAGTGTATGTAGTTAAAGTTGAGGCTGGAATTAAGGTGGGGTAAATAATGGAAGATAAGCGTCCTTCTTATTAGGAAGAGTACAGCAATCTACAATTTACAAAGCACAAGTTGATTCGTGAGTATCTAAATGGATGGTTTCCTAAATTAGGGTCTTGGTCTGGGAAAATTTTGTATGTAGATACTCACGCAGGCAAAGGTAAGCACAAAGGAGGACAAGAGGGGTCACCCCTGGTTGCTCTGAGGACATTTCTAAACCATAGCTGGCGGGATAAGATTTTGAACAGATGCGAAATGCGGTTTATCTTTATCGAGTGGAGCAAAGTGAACGCCGATCATCTGAGAAATGAAATAAGGAGACTTGGCAAGTTGCCTCCCAACATTGTTTGCTCAACCTACCATCAAAACGCTTTTGAATTGTTGGAAGGTCTTGCTGACGAATTCGAGAAAACGGGCACTAAGCTTGCACCGTGCTTCATGTTTGTCGATCCTTATGGTTTCGCCATCCCTTGTGATCTACTCAGAAGAATCAAGGCACATTCAAACTCTGAATTGTTGATAACCTTGATTTGGCGGGAACTCGATATGGCTATGCAGCAGAAGGCACGTCCAAGGGGTTTAACGGAGACAATTAATCGAGTGTTTGGAGGGAAAGAATGGGAAGACAGTTGTTTAAGGTCTGATTCAGACGATCGCGGTGAATCTGCTATTCAATTGATCAAAGATAAAATCGGGGCAAAATGGGCAACTTACATTAGGATGTTGGGAGAAAACCAAAAAACGCGATATTTTTTACTCCATTTGACTGACCATCCTACGGGTCGTGATCTTATAAAAGAAGTCATCTGGAAGTGTTGCCCAGAAAATGGTTACTATGCAAGAAAGAAAGATAACCCTAACCAACAATACCTGATAAAGCCCGAGCCGGATTTAACAGGACTTAGAAATTGGCTTCTCGCTAAGTTATCTCGGAAACCTTATACATGGAATGAATTGACTGAAATGCTGCGCAAGGAAATATGGCTAAACAAACATTTATGGCAAGTAGTTAAAGAAGTGAAAAATGCCAATCGAATAAACGCCACCAATCTCAGTGGGAGATTTTCTCAAAAAGCAAACCCAACTTTGAGTTTGGCGGCAAATGGAACATAACTCACTTCGTATGGCTGAGGCATTTGGTTCCAAGTTTGGCCAGCGAGTGAGCGGCCATTTTTTTTCTTGTTTACACCACCCCATTGCTTGAAGAAGAAGGGAACTCCTGCAGCACGGCACTGGTCTCGTATATCAACAGCCCATTCGGATTTCATCGGCCTTGCGCCCGGGCCGGATTCGCCGCCGACAATGACCCAATCAATACCTTCAAGATTGATATTGGGAATTGGGCCCAAGAGTGGTTCGAACGAGATGAATTTTATCGCGGCAGGAGTTTGTCTCAGGTGGCCTATGCGAAAAGCGCAGCTATCATTTTCGACAGTAACACCCATCCATACATTTTCCGGCCAAGGGAGCTTATGACTTAACTGGAGCAGACGCTGGGAACGCTTTGTCAATGCCTGGAAGCGGTGATGAGAAGCTTTGCACATAACGTCAAAGATTTCTAAGATGAAATCAAAGGGGACGTTATTATGAAAGAGGTCACTCATAGAATTGACAAAAATTGTGTGAGGTTGCCGCCAATGTAAAGGTATTTTAAGGGCGTGAGGATGTGTCGTAACACGAAAACCATTGATATAATTAGGACTGCCCGCAGCTTTCAGACGCAAAGCCATACGTTCGGCATAGCAATTCTTACAGCCTGAGCTAATTTTTGTACAGCCGGTAACTGGATTCCAAGTAGATTCAGTCCATTCAATTTTGGAATTCCTAGCCATCTTGTCTCCATCGAAAGTATATCATAAAAGATAATACTTTTAAGGCAGGAATCAAGAGATTTATTAGATAGGGATTTCGTTGGCACAGAATCTTCGGTTTTGGCACTTCAAAAATTGGTCGGCCTAATGAATGCAACCCTTTACATACGAAAAGCTTAAATTACTTTTCAGGAACGACTATTTATAACTTATGTATTCTCTCTGCTATCGAGTAAAAAGGTTACCGGCCCATCGTTGACGCTGCTTATGTGCATATGTTCCCCGAAAACACCCTTTTCAACAACCACCCCCTGCCCGGCGATTAGCTCGATTAGCTTTTCATAAAGCTGCAGGGCAAATTCCGGCTCGGCTGCGCCGTCGAAGCTGGGCCGACGGCCTTTTCGGCAATCGCCATGAAGTGTAAAATTGCTCACCAAAAGAATTGCTCCCCCTACATCGAGCAGGCTTCGATTCATCCTGCCGGCGTCGTCAGCGAATATGCGCAGGTTTACTAACTTCTCGGCCATAAACTCAGTATCGCCTATACTGTCCCCCCTGCCGACACTGAGATAGACAAGTAAACCTTTGTCGATTTGGCTGACCGTTTCGTTGTTGACCTCGACCCGGCTTTGCAAAACTCGCTGCACAACCGCTCGCATAGCTGTCCTTTCCGTCTCAAGTCCTGTAGACCAACCCAAATTCCGGCGTGCCGGGATTCTCGGCTCTATTCGCAGTCGATAGCATAGTAGCGTTTTCGCGTTTTTTCAGGAATGTGTGTCTCTGCTTCTATCAACATGGTCCCTGCTGCGCTCTCTACCGCGGTCTCTATCTCTGCCCCTTCGCTCCTCTCGCTCCTTGTTGCGGCGGAGCCTTTCCCTTTCTCTTTCCAGCTTTTCTATAACATCCTTAAACCGTTCCTGTCTGTCTAACAGTATCTTGTCAATTGCTGCTGTTGTTTTTACAGCCCCCTCTTCAACAGCGAGTTCTCGCAGGAAATTAAACTCCGCTGTGATTTGCATCTGCACTGCTAAGACAAGGTTCAGTTTGCTCTCGGTTTTGCGCGTCCACTCGCGCATTTCGTCCTTGCTTTCCTTGTTTATCTCTTCTAACGCCTCATCTAACTTCTCAAATTCTTCAATCCTGGCCTTGTCAGTGTTTGGGTCAACAGCCGCATTTGCATCGGCAATCGCATTTGCATCGGTAATCGCATTTGCATCGGCAATCGAATTTACATCGGTAGCCTCTCCGTGTTCCGGCGGCTGGGCAAAGGCGGGAATGAGACTGAAAAATGCTATCAACAAAATCAACATTGAAATGACCGAAGCCTTCATAAGTGTATCCTCCAAAACAGTATCAGCGTTAATCAAAATTAATCAGCGGTTTTAATCCGCCGTTTGTTACATATACTCAATTATACAATAAAATGTTGCGGCTCGCGCATCAAAATCGTCGAAATTTGATTTTCTCACTGCCACTTTTAAGCCTGCTCCATAGAGGCAAGGCCGAGCCTTTCTGTAATTCTATCAAATTCATCCAGGGTGTAAAATTCGATAATTATCTTGCCTCTTTGCCCATTTTTGCGGGTTTCAATGGCTACCCTCGTGCCCAGCTCTCTGCTGAGCTCGCTCTCCAGCTCCAGGATATGAGCCGGTTTGGAGCGTGCTGTGGTCTTAGTCTGACCGGTCTCCGTAAGATACTTTCGCACTAATCTCTCAACCTCGCGTACGCTAAGCCGGCCTGCCATTGCTCGGTTGGCCAGCTTCCGGCGAAGTTCGTCGGTAGGCAGTGAAAGCATTGCCCGGGCGTGTCCCATACTCAGCTGACCATCAGCTAACATTTGCCTGACCTCGTCCGGTAAGTCCAGCAATCGCAGGTAATTAGCAACAACAGAGCGGTTTTCACCGAGCCGTTCGGCGGCTTCGGCCTGCGTTAGTGAGAACGTATTTAGATAGTTTTGATAGGCCCTTGCGCGCTCGATAGGATTCAGATTAGCTCGGTGTATGTTCTCGATTAACGACAATTCGAGCATCTGCTCATCGTTCGCTTCCCGCACCAGGGCGGGTATGGTTGTCAAAGAAGCTAATTGAGCGGCCCGGAGCCGACGCTCGCCGGCAACTACCTCAAATCCAGCACCGGCAGGGCGA
Source organism: uncultured Pirellulales bacterium (assembly GCA_964471015.1). Lineage (GTDB taxonomy): Bacteria > Planctomycetota > Phycisphaerae > Sedimentisphaerales > Anaerobacaceae > CAYYFT01. The sequence continues at coordinate 21,641 of CAYYFT010000002.1, forward strand.
ACAATAATCGGTTGAACTACGCCGTTGGCCCTAATGGATTCGGCCAAATCCGCCAGCTCCTGCTGGTCCCATACCGTTCGCGGCTGATAAGGATTCGGCGATATAACATCGATGCTGATTTCCCGCAGCGAATCACGTAACTCCTTATCTGGTGGGAAGTTACGTGCGACAGGATCAGGGGTTGCTGCCGGCTCAGACAACGCCTGGTTTGCCTCATCCGCACTTAATGTTATCGGACTTAAAAGCGATGCCAGCCCCCTGCCGAGATGCTTTGGTTTTTCTCTTTTCTTGTTGGCCATATAAGTGCTCCTTCATAACTTATGTGTAAGAATCCTGCCTTGCCTTCGCGACTCTTATCCGCCTGAAGCGGATAAAAGCATCGGCTCAAACAATATTTCGGAAGTTTTACCGGAAATCCTGCAACTTTGCTAACTTAAAAAGTGTTTTTTTGTGAAAATGTTTCACGTGAAACAATGAGAAGCAGAACCCGTCCACCTCTGGTGGATAGAAGCCAGAAGACAGAGGACAGAAGCCAGAAAACAGAGAGCGGAAAGGGTATCAGGGTATCAGCGCCGTAAGGTGTCCCCAGGACTGTGGAGACACCAGAATATCAGGGTATCAGGATGTAGTTGAGCCGCTCGTCAGGGCGGAGTCAGCTCGCCTCGCTTCGCGGGCGAAGCGGGCCGGAGCACAGCAGGGAATGCAAAGCCCGCAAAGAAGATTTTGGTTAAAAAGCCAAAGGCCAAAAGTAAGAAAAGACGTTGATAGGCCAAGATGGAAATGTTAGTTAGAAATATACCAAACATATAATAGTGTATAGCGTTCAGCATAGAGCAGATAGTTTTTGTAGCTCGTCACTCGCAGCCCGTTGCTCGGGGTGAGTAGTGAGTGGAGGTGTGGGGATTTAGAATGCAGGATTGAGAATTCAGGGTTTTGCCGGTTTGTTTTTTGCTTCGAGGTTCTTCAATTCGAGCTGGAAGAACCGGGTCAATCGCAGGGAAACAAAGTTATAATAGTTTGGCTTTTGGCGGGATTCGAGGGCATCCAGAACATCCTTTGTCGAATTCGAGAGGCTACACCAGAGGTTCTCAATGAAGTCGCTGTATTCCCGTTCCATGTCGATTAGCATGGCAGAACTCCTCCTTCTTTAGGGCACAGCCGGCAAATAGGTCCGGGAGAGGTCACTGACTCTATTTAAAGTATAACCCAATTTTTTCTGTGTGGGCAATAAACTTATAGGGCATACAGAGGTAAGACCAAAGATATAAGGGCATAAGACAGGGAGTAGTGAATTAGTGAATTAGAGGATTAGTGGATTGGTTAATTGGTGAGTGGCCAGGCTGATGCTGGATACTCGATGCTCGATACTGGATGTGTTGGGAAAGTTAAAGGTTAAAGCTGAAAGTGCAAAACCAAAGCTAAAAGGTTAAAACTTACGGGCGGGATTAGTTAATCAGAGAATTAGCGAATTAGTGAATTAGTTAATTGAGATTGCCGCGCCTCGCTTGCAATGACAGTTTTAGGTTGCTGTTGTTTCCGGAAGCCGCGGAAGAAGACCAAAAATCAAAATGCAAAAAGCAAAATTGTGGAACTGCTTCGCAGAGAGTTTTGCTTCTAATTAGGGGTGAAAAAAGGTTGTGGGAGTCCCGCAGGGCAAGCTGCCGGAGGCCAACCGCCAAGGGCGGAGTTTTGAGTTTTTAGTGTTGAGTTTTGAGCAGAGGAATTTCACTAGGTGGTAATACCACCTAGCACAAAGTAGATAAGCAAAAGTCAAGGTGCGAAAAGCGAAGGCGAGGAGTAATACCTAAGATACTTAGGTATTCTTTTTTTGATCGCTAAATTCTAATATCTAAATCATCCCTATGGGATGGCCAAGCCACAAACAAATTCAAATCACCGAAATACAAAATTCAAAAAATCAGCCGTGAAAATCGGGCTGGAAAGCGAGTAATTGAAGAAGTTCAATCAAACTTCAGGGCGGAGGCAGAAAGTATATTAGTATATGCATACATACTAATATAGTGATTTAAGAATTAAGCTTTTTTAAATGAAGATTTTGAGAATTGGGGCGGGATAAGAAAGACCACAGACACAAGACTAACAACTAATTGGCCACAGGGTAAACTGCGCGCACAACAGTAAATTTTGCAGATTTTGAGGTTTGCGGGTTTATTTCGTATATCGTATTGCGTATATCGTATGTCGTCAGAGGGATTTTTGGTGGACGGATTGGGAGAATTGGGGGTAAAATGTCAAATAGCGTGCCGCGGACAGGAAAAAACTAAAAACTTAAAGCTGAAAGCGTAAAGCCATAGTGTAAAATTTAAAAGTTGGAAGACTGTAAGTCTTTTATAGGGGACAAGATGAGCGAGGAAGGAAAAAAGGAAGAAGATAAAAAAGAGCGGCGGTTTAGTCAGTGGCAGTATGATATGCTCAAACGCTGCTCGGAAAAGAAAAATATGACGGAGTGGAACGAGTGGCGGAAAGACCACTCTGAGGATTGCGTTCAGGATGTTTTGTTAGAGGGCGGGGACTTTTCAAATTGGCACCTGAAAGGCGTGAATCTTGGCACATATCGACAACACGGACATCGTACAGCAGAAGTGTTCTTGAGTAAAGCAAACTTTGATAATGCCCATCTTGAGGAAGCGAGTTTTCAGTTTTCCCATGTTGAGGGGGCAAGATTGCACAAAGCACATCTGGAGAGGGCGGTTTTAGATTTTGCTCATTTAGACGGCGTGTTTTTGTTGGAAGCTCATTTGGAAGGTGCTTATCTGCAATGCGCAGAGTTGACAAACGTAAATTTGTGTAACGCGCACTTTGAAGGAGCAAACTTGGTTGATACAGAATTGGGAGGCTCTAAGTTTGATAATGCTTATCTACAAAAGGCTAAGCTTCAAAAAGCACAAGTTGATGGTAAAACCTCTTTTTATTATTGTGAAGTTGACCGCGAAACCGATTTTCGTGGTGTTGGCTTAGACGTTGCAAGTATTGACCCAGCTACCAAGCAGCTCTTGGAATACAATATCAGGCGAAAGAACTGGGAAGAATGGTATCCCAAACAACATCAGTTGCTGGCATGGCTTGTTCGCAAATTCTGGGCGATAAGCGATTATGGGATATCCACCAAACAAATCATAAAGACTTTTTTTCAGTGGGCGTTAATTTTCGCGGCTGTCTATCTTGCTTGGGGCTTGATTGATTATCATCTTGTTGGTCTTAAGGATGATCCAGGAATAGTAAGCAATCTATTTGTGCTCGAAGGTGAACAAGAAACCGTATCACCTTGGCTGGTGCCGTTTCGTGCGGTTTACTTTTCCATAGTTACAATGACAACGCTCGGGTTCGGCGATATGTACGCTAACGAGGGGAGCATTGCGGGGCACGTGCTTTTAATATTGCAGGTTATTTTGGGATATGTTCTTTTGGGTGCGTTGATAACGCGGTTTGCAGTTTTATTTACAGCGGGCGGGCCGGCAGGGAAATTCGCGGAGGAGAAAAAGGAAAGCACAAAATAAATTCGGGGGTGAATATTTGGATTCCCGCTCCCTTGGGGACAAGTTTCGCGGGAATGACAAAGTGGAATTGGTGGGGCAAGCCCCACCCTACAATTACTTTTTTGATTGGCTTAAGTGAAAAGCATTTTGTAAATGGTTGGTAAAAGAGGGTTAGATTGCCACGGACTTCGGTCGGGATGACAAAAGTGGATTCCTGCCTTCGCAGGAATGACCCTCCGTCGCACTTTGTGCTATGGAGGGCAGGCAAAGTGCGTCGTCGTCCACCTTCGCCAAGGCTTCCGTCTTCGCTAAAGCTACACCGGACAAGATGGTGGATAAATGCCAGCGAGGCACAAAACTCTTGCGAAAGTTGCAAAGATTGGTAAAGATGATGTCTGCAAAGATTATTTTTTGAAAGGGAAACACAATGGAACTAAAACTTGACGTTAAGACACTTGTTGTAGGGATTGTTTTGGGAGTTATTGTTACCGCTGTAATAGGGGCCGGAAGTGCGGACAGCGCCGATTTCGGTATTGCCATTGCCGATAAAGGAGCAGCACTTGTGAGAACATCGAACGGCAGCGTCTATATCGTTAATGCAAGCAATGGTATGGCAACAAGAGTTTTGCACGCCAGCGTAAAGGACAACCCCGATGACCGCAGGAGTAGTAAAGGTAGTCCTTTTTCCTTAGGCGGCTCAGGCCAGTAAGAAATCTCTACAAGGCATTCAGGGGATTGGATATGAAATTATCTCATCCCCTAAAGAATTTTCGCCGCTCGCTGTGGGTTTGCATCAGGTGTGGGCTTCAGGATATAGAAACCCCCGTTTTTATAGGGCGATGCGAAAAAATAAGTCAGGTTTGGTTTGTTTTTTCTGCTTAACCCGGCCTGAACTTGTGTCGATACAATTATTGAAATTCGTCTGACGATAGTTAAGAATTGCGAAAGCGATGTTGAGTTAAAAAAGGAGTGCTAAAAATGGGGATACAAAACTGGTCAGAGGATATTATTCTCGTTGACTTGCCCCAGGAACCAAACATGGGCGATGAGCTCAAAACCGTTACCACGATGGTGCGTGACAGAGGCGACTGTGATGTTGTGATTGATTTTTCCAGTGTCGATATTGTAACCTCTTCAAGCCTTTCGAAGCTGCTAAAGCTGCGCAAGTTGCTGACTGATTGTGAACATAAGCTTATCTTTTGCAACGTTGCTCCAGCAACCAAAGGCATCTTTACGGTAACCGGCCTTGACGGAGTTTTTGAACTTGCTGATGACAAGTTCGTTGCCCTGGCAAGTCTGCAGATTGTCAGTTAGCCCGGCTCAGGGAGCTTGACAGACGGTTTATCTTTTGTATAATATAGCGCAGTTTCGCCCTTTTCGAGCCGACTACGAAGACCACTTATATCAGCGGTGTTCGTAATCTGCTCGCAGGGCCTGTGCAAAAGCGGGACAGTATTAAATGGACGAAGAAACCCTGCAGCAAATCGAGCAGATAATAGGTCATAAATTTTCCAACCGCAACCTCCTATCCAAAGCATTCGCTCATTCCTCTGCGGTTGACGACCGTCTTTTTAGTAACGAACGGCTCGAGTTTCTCGGCGACGCCGTTTTGGCTGTGGTTATTTGCCGCACGCTCTTCGAGCGGTTCCCGGAATATCTGGAAGGCGACCTGACGAAAATAAAGAGTATGCTTGTTTCCCGCAGGACCTGTGCCCGAGTTACCAAGCAGCTCGGCCTGCACAAGCTCCTGAAGGTCGGCAAAGGCATGGCCCCCTCCAGCAGGGCTTTGACCAGCTCCCTTGCTGCCGGCTTATTAGAGGCTGTTATCGCCGCAATTTATATTGATAGCGGATTTGACGCCGCCGATGGCTTCATCTCAAGAGCTTTTGCTTCAGAAATCGGCCGGACCGATGCAGAACAATCTCATGGCAATTTCAAATCAGTACTGCAGCAATACGCCCAACAGCAGCTTAATACCACGCCTTTTTATGAACTGCTCGATGAAAAAGGGCCTGACCACGACAAATGTTTCGAGTCGGAAGTGGTTATTGCCGGGCGTCATTTCCCAAGCGCCTGGGGGACAAACAAAAAAGAAGCGGAGCAAAAAGCCGCTTTCAACGCCCTCGTCGAGTTAGGTGTCCTCGAAGGCACTTTGCCGGACTACGACGGCTGAATCCGCCGGAGGCGGATAAATCCCCGCGAGCCTGAATGGTTTTGGAAGTTACACTGCTCTGTTGAAAACATATGAGAATTGTCATTGCGAGTCCCGATTTATCGGGACGTGGCAATCTCAAAGCAGCAAAAATCGAGATTGCTTCGCTGCGCTCGCAATGACAGGTAAGCGTTTCAACAGAGCAAAGTTACACAGAAATCAGCCATGCCAGGGCGTATAAGGCCAACGCAGTTATGATTATGAAAACCATAATGGAGCCGAATAAAATCGCTGCCTCCTTTAAGAAAACGCCCGCTGTAATTTTCGGCAGCTTTGTCGCTTTATAGACTACGGCTATCGCCGCCGTTAATGGCAGCAGCCACAGCATTGCCTGCGGATTTGGCTGGATTTGCTCCGGCACTGTAAAGGTCGCTATTACGAGAATATCTATTGCCGACATTTTATCCTCCCGCCGGCTCTGTTCTGCGAAGATGAGCCAAAGAAACGGCGTTGACAATACACAAAAGGTTAAGTAAGCCAGAGACCATCGTATATATCTGACCGATTTCATTCGGCCAGCCGTAGACAGGATACGCTCCGCCGGCGACGTGATGGGATAAAACCAAAACTATCGGCGGATTCACAACCTGGGCTCCCTTCACATACAGCGGCGCCGGCCCAACCAGGTCAATTACACCAATTGAACCGATGTACAACCCCGCGCAGAGAGTTAAGCTGATGGTTATGAATATAATTATCGCCCGTTTTTTTTCCTCAAGCACAAAATAGCCTGCGCCCGGCAGGAGCCAGCTCAGTATCCCAACAATCAGCAAAAACTGTGTGCGGTCTTTCTTCGAAAGCCGTGCCATTACGAACCTCCTTCGGCTTTCGAAGGCGTATTGCTATCCGGCGGTTCTTTATCTTCCTCGGCCAGTCTGAAGCTCATACGCTTTAATATGTTTTCAGGATTAAAGTGCACCGGCGCCAGAGATTGCGATTGGATAAAGTCTTCCTTATAGAGTTGAATTGCCTTGATGTTGTCGTATTGCTCCTGGTCAAGACGTCTAACTAAAATATTCTTTAAACAATAGCAGGACATATCCGGCTTAAATTCGAGAACCAAAGGCAGGGTGTCGATGGTATTGCTGTCCTGTGGCACGAGCGAATAAAGCCGGTCTATGAGTTGGCCCTGTATTTTGCGTCCGCTGACCAGTTGCTGTGCCACCGGATTAGCCGCATTTTGCAGAGCCAGTGTCTCCAGTTCCACATTCGAGATTCTCTGCAGGTTTGTTAAATTCAGCAACTTGAACGCATTGGCGTCTTCCGCACTTTGCTTGTCCTGCCGCTGATAAAGCTCATTAAATTTATCGACTGCGTTCTCCCAGCCCTTCTTTACCGCCAGGCCGATGAACTCTTCAGCTTTGCTTTTGGTATTATCCATTGCCGCAAGTTTTTTCAGGTCTTCCACCACTGTTTCTCTTATCGAATAAACCACTTCAGTCTGCTGTTTTTGGTCTTCGTCGAATTCAAGCGAACCGGAGGCAAAAGTTTGACTTACGCTTTCCGGTTCAGAGGCCTTTTCAGCTTCTGTCACCCGCATAAGCACCATTATTCGTCCGAGCATATCTTTTGCCGGTCCAATATTTTCATACAATCTCGGCTTTGGTAAATCAAATGGGCCGAGTTCGCTGGCTTTTAGCTCATCTATTGCAAAGACAACCCGGGTCAATGCCACCGGATTATACCCATAGCCTTTCAGGAACAGCACTCCAAGGTATTTGTCCGTTAGAATATCGGACGCACTAAGTAGCCCTGTCCGCCCTGAGTATACATTGATTTTGTATTTTTCGCTTAATTGTTCAGCAACAGCTACATAATCACCGGCCAATTGCTTAAATTGCTCGGCGCTGATTTCCGCAAGCTCTGTATCTGTATCCTGCAAGCCGGCCTCGGTAAGTGTTTTGGCCTCCTGGAGAATCCTTTCGGCCCTGGAGCTTATTTTATTCTGCAGCAAGTTTTTTGAAATGATGCCTGCCACCTCACCATAGCTTTTAATTCGCTCAGCTGGCGGCGAATTCGGGTCGTTCGGGTCAGAGGGAACCGATGCAATGAATTCTTCTCTGTGTCTTTGGTAAAATTCTTCTGTCTGTTCCTGTGTAGGCGCCGTTACTGTCGCTGAAACATCGTCAAGCTTGACGGCGATATATTCAAGCTGAACTCTGTCGTGCAGCTTATACCCGAAGCCGTAAGGATTCTGGTCGTTTATGTCACCGGCAAAGAATTTCTTGTATTTGTCAAAATGCTCGACTAATTCCTCTTCGCCTGGTTCATAACCGGTTTCGGCAAACACAGCCGAATCAAATTTTACAAATTCGACGTCGATTGTTTCCTCTTCCCAGCTTGTATTATGCATTACCTGCGAGCTTGTAATATTTTCGCTCGTGCAAATCATCCTGGCGTACCTCACTACCGTCATCAAATTACTGAACGCTGTTAGTATTTCTTCCTCTGAGACGCCGTGCCGTTTTACTATTGCCCCGATTAGCTGTGAATATGTTGCGCCGTTAAAAAGTTGCGGCGTTGTTATCGCAAGCTGCCCGCCCGAAGTCTCATTCGATGTCCTCACACCGGCAAGCTGCGCTTCGTTCTTCAGCAGCAGCCAGTACATTTCGGTTGGCATTGAGCGTCTGTAAATATCATTGATTTGTTTCTCACTGATACTGTACCGGTTTGCTCCCATCAATTGTTTTATATGTCTGATTAACGCAGGCGAAATTGTCCGGTTGGAAAACAACAGTTCAGCCAGCAGAACCGCCTGCAAGTCCTGCACACGAAGCATTGGCACGCTTAGGCTTCTTAGAAGGTCATCTGCCCGCAGGAGCTTTAGGGTTTCCAGCTCTCGCCGGGCCAAAGCTAAGTCATAGTTTGTTATTTTCCTGTTATCCGCGAAGTAGGCCACGATTTTGTGCTGGCTCGTTCTTCTTTGGCCAAGCTGCTGGAAGTATGTGCCCCCCACAAAGCCGAGCAATAGAACGATGACCACAACAGCCATCACTTTCTTGTTATTTTTGCGAAGCCATTTGATTAAATGCATATCTATGCTCCGAATGGTATTGTCGGTTGCCGATTGTCGATTTCTGATATGAAATCGAAAATTGAAAATCGTAAATCGAAAATCTCTTTCCTTATAAGTATATTCAACCATTTGAGCTTTGCAAGAAAAATAGCACTTTGCCCAAAACTGAGGATTTACAATATACGCAGCACGATATACGATATACGCAATACGCACGCTTGTCCTCCGTTAGTCCGCTTGGGGACGCCTAACGGCGGAGTCCATAGGACTGAGCGGAGTCGAAGGAACGCAATACGAATAATGATGGAAGAACAAAAAGAAAGCTATCGAAAATCGGCTCAGGCATTTACCGAGGCCAAAAATTTCCTGCCGGGCGGAGTCAATTCACCAGTAAGGGCCTTCGGCGGCGTTGATATGAAACCACTTTTCATTGCCGCTGCGAAAGGCTCAAAAATCTATGACATCGACGGCAATGAATACATCGACTACGTCGGCTCGTGGGGGCCGATGATACTCGGACACGCCCATCCGAAGGTAATAGAAGCTATCCAGGCCGCTGTGAAAAAGGGGACCTCTTTCGGGGCGCCGACCTTAACCGAAACCATCCTGGCCAAAAGGATAGTTAACGCTTTCGATTCCATCAAAAAGGTCAGACTCTTAGGGAGCGGCACCGAGGCCGTAATGACCGCAATTCGGCTGGCGCGTGGCTATGCCAAAAAAGATTTAATAATCAAGATGACCGGTTGTTATCACGGCCACAGCGATTCACTGCTGGCCTCGGCAAGTGCCGGCGTCCCAGAGTCAATTTCCGAACTGACCGTTGTGATACCGTATAATAATATCGATGCTGCTGAAACCG
>CAYYFT010000003.1:0-24973 GCA_964471015.1 uncultured Pirellulales bacterium
AAAAATTCCCGCCGAGTCCCACCATGTTACCGGCCAAATCCTTTGTGAGGGACTTGGAAAGTTGGCTGTCGAAAAATGGGGCAGATTGGCGATGTTGGTATTAAATACCTGGAACATAAAAACAACACGTGATTTCGGCGAAATCGTCTATCTAATGATAAAACACAAGTGGATGAGCGCTCAGCCGACCGATTCAATCGACGATTTCAACGATGTTTATGAGTTCAAAACCGTTTTCAATGACCAGTTCAAATTCTAACTCTCCGCAAGTCCGCTTAGGGACTGCTGAAGATTACACATCTTCCACTAAGATTACTTCTACCACATCTGTAAGAACTTTGCCTTTGTGCTTGTGTTCTTCACCTGCCGGTATAAATATCCCGTCGCCAGGGCAGAACACAACCTTCTTGCCGTCAAAGTCAATTTCCATTTGCCCTTGGAGAATATATCCGATATGCCCTTTCGTGCACCAGCCAGGCTCAACAAACTCTTTCGTGAACTCTACTAAACGCAGCTTTCTCCCGCCTTGCTGGTAAGATTTGAATTTAACACCGACCGCCGGTGTTTCCCACGGCTTTGAACCAAAATCCATTTTGTATCGATCCATTTTGAGTTACTCCTAAACAGCTAACGGCACAACTCATCCAGCTTGTATACCGCCAGTGAAAATCAGACCAAAAATTTCAAAATGATATTTTTATAATACTCAACCGCCTTTTCCAAATCAGCGATGTCAATATATTCGTCCGGCTTATGGGCAAGCTGAGGCTTGCCGGGACCAAAGATTACTACCGGTGCACCCAACGGAGCAAAATGCGGCCCGTCCGTAGTAAAACCAACGGCCTTGGTTTCACCTGCTTCCACAGCAGAGCAAAAATCTTTAACAAAATCACAACTCGAATCAGTCTCTAATGCCCCCACCTCTCGCATAACGGAAACTGAAGCCTCAAACTGAGAATTTTTTTGCTTTAATTTTGCAAAGATTTCTTCAAAATCAGAAACTATCTCCTGAGACTGCTGTTCCGGCAAAGTGCGAATATCTATCCCGATACTGCACTCGTCTGGAACAACATTAATCTCTTTACCGCCGGCAATTGTGTTGACGCTAATAGAGCACCCGCCTAACAGCTTATGGGGCTGGAATCGAATCCGATAATTATCCAGCTCGTCTAACAGAATTTTCATTGACGCTATCGCATTTACGCCCAATTCCGGAGTCGAGCTGTGAGCAGCACGGCCTTCGGTTTTAACTTCAAGCCATAACATTCCGCGATGCGCGGTGACAACCTCAAAATCCGTCGGCTCAGGAATGACCACTCCGGCAAGTTTCGGTAATTTTTTACTGAAGTTACTGATAAACCTCCTTGCCCCACAGCTATCAGTCTCTTCCCCCGCAGCAGCAAAAAATACAATATCACCCTCTAACCTGACTCCTGAATCGACAATCTCTTTAATTGCGGTAGCAGCCGCAGCAATTCCGCCCTTCATATCTACCGAGCCTCTGCCATAAATTTTGCCCTCGCTTTCTCCGTAAGGAGTCCCCAGGACAACGCCCGCAAAAGCCGGGTGCCTCCAGCCCTCGCCAGCGGCAACAACATCGAGATGGCAGACAAACAAAAGCCCGCTTTTTCGTCCGCCAGACTTTATCTGGGTGATGAGATTCGCTCTGTTTGAGCCCCAACTGTCTATTCGGCAATCTATCCCCGACCGGCCAAGCTCGTCCGAAATTATCTCTGCCGCAGCTAATTCACCCCTCTGGGCCGTTGTTTCAACCTGAATGAGTTTTCTCAAAAGCTCTGACGTAAGCCGTCTTGACGATTTCATAGCACTGTGATTATACAATCTCATCCTTCGCAGTGCTACGAAGAATGGACAATCCTGAGAAAAGAAAAAAGAGAAAAATTTTGTTGCAGATTAAAATACGAATAAATACAATGAAAGGTTTGAAATTTTCAGAGCCGGCGCTTGCCCCTCAGGGGCAAAGGAGCATAAATTTGGGACCCGTATTGAATGCCCTTGTAAAACTTCAAAGCGTTGAAAACCAGCTGCGGGCTGCAAAGGCAAAACTTACAAGATGTAGAAGAAGCGTAATCATTCAGGAAAATCAAGTCAGAAGGCTCCAAAACGCTCTCGAAGCCAAAAAAGAAGAGCTTCAACTAACCAAGGTCCAGTCCGACCGCCTGGAATTGGAGCTCAAGGCCAGAGATGAAGAAATAGCCAAGTTAAGAGCCCACCTTAACATCTCAAAAACAAACAAAGAATACGCCTCAGTCCTCACTCAGCTTAATACAACCAAGGCTGATAATTCCAAAATCGAAACCCAGATTCTGGAGTTGTTGAAAGATATCGAGGCCGACGAAGCCGAGTGCAAAAACATTCAGAATCAAATAGACGAGCAGAAACAAACGCTTGAGCAAACCCGCAAAGAAGCAGAACTGATGGCAACTAAATACGAGGCCGAAATCGAAAAAATCCAGGCTGAATGGGACAAGAAAGCACAGGGCATACCTCCCGAAACACTGCAGATTTTCAAGCGCGTCGCAGAAACATACGACGGTGAAGCATTAGCAGTAGTTGAGAAACAGGAGAGCAAAACAGAGACCTATAGCTGTGGAGGCTGCTTTATGGGCATCACCGCTGAGTCCGTCAACCTGCTTATGAGCAAGGATGATATAATCCGTTGCCCAAGCTGCACGAGAATACTCGTACTTAGCCCCGCCTCTGCGACAGGGGTCGGCGTTAGCGATTCACAAGATTAATAAATAGCTGGTAGTTCATTTTTCATAGTTCATCGATAAACTACGAACTACCAACAATGAACTAACAAGGTGTTAATAAATTGCCGGAACAAATAGAGCAAATCACCGTTTACACAGATGGCGGCAGCAGAGGCAACCCTGGCCCAGCCGCCGCAGGCTTCATCTTAGCCGACCACAACGGAACCCAATTACAGGCCAAAGCCTTATTTCTCGGCCAGACCACAAACAACGTAGCCGAATATACCGCCATCGTTAAGGCTCTCGAAGCTGTCAAACAGATTGGCGCCAAACAGTTAGCTCTCCGTAAGGAGTCCATAGGACTGCCACAGGTAACAGTTTTCAGCGACAGCGAACTGTTGGTCAAACAAGTTAATGGCCAATATAAGGTAAAAAGCGAGAAAATCAGACCACTTTTCCGGCAAACCATCAATCTACTCAATGAATTCGAGAACTGGAAAGTCAAACACATCACGAGGGATAAAAACAAACAGGCCGATGCACTCGTGAACCAGGCATTAAATCTCGAACAGGACATTGAGAGCAAACCCCAGACCAAACCAACACCGGCAATACAAAATAAAAAACCAATTCGGCTCGGAGCATTGATTAGCGGCGGCGGCACAACATTAATGAATATTCTCGAATATATAAATAAGGGCCGGCTAAATGCCGAAGTCACTGTCGTAATAAGCTCGCGCTCGACCGCAGCCGGCGTCAAAAGAGCAAAAGCCGCCGGATTAGACGTAAAAATCATCCGTAAAAAAGACCATCCGGACATCGATGAATTCAGCAAACGCATTGAAGAAGAGCTCGTTGCCGCAAATGTTGACCTCGTTGTCCAGGGAGGCTGGCTCTGCCTCTGGAAAATACCCGCTCGGTACGAAAACCGCGTGATGAACATACACCCAGCCCTGCTGCCAAACTTCGGCGGAAAAGGTATGTGGGGACATCACGTCCACGAGGCGGTTCTCGCAGCCGGATGTAAAATAAGCGGCTGCACGGTGCATTTCTGCACGAACGAATATGATAAAGGACCAATAATTGTCCAGCGGAGCTGCCCGGTCAAAAATGATGACAGCCCCGAAACGCTTGCTGCGAGAGTCTTCGAGCAGGAATGTATCGCATATCCGCAAGCCATAAAACTGTTCGCAGAAGATAAATTGCTCGTCCAAAACGGCAAAGTAAAAATAAAATGAGTTTGTAGTTATGAGTTGTGGGTTCGTAGAGGGACCCCGCAAAGCGGGAACCCTGACAACGAACCGTGAATTTTATGAACAGACGGCAAAAAAGCATCTTAATAAATTTCGTAATCGTAATAGTCATTACGGCTATTGCGGTCGTGGCAATGATTAACTTCAAAAGCTTGATCAACCGTTCAGAAGCAATGCGGGCGATGGAACATCTCGGCCGAATAGTTCTACAGTACCGAAAAAACTATGGCTCTGTTCCTTCTGAATCTTATGTCGATAGAGTCAAAGAAGAATTAGAAGGGAGCGCTCGGCTCGGCAAAGTGAATTATAGGGCTCAATGGCTCGATTTTGAATCAACGCCCGACGAAATTCTGGCTTACACTGAAAGATATCACCATTCATGGCTGTTCGGCAAAAAATATCTTGTCCTTCGTCTCGATGGCTGTGTAGAGTGGATGGACAAGCAAAAGTTAGGGACCCTGTTAGCTCAACAGCAAAGCTCAATGGAAACTGAAATGCTGCGCAAAAAGTCGAAACAAGTTTCACCCCCGCTCTTCTAATCTTGCTTTCAGTTCGTAGATGTCTTTTTTCTCGTAAAACGCAGCTCGAAAAGTCAGCCTAACTGCCCACTACTGTGATTGTGCGACGGCTTTGCTTTCCTCAGCCTCCTTTACCTTGAAGCTCTCAAACTTCAAGTGCTCTTCATCCTGCACATCAATCTTTATCAGCTTCTCATTCTTGAATCGTCCTTGCAGCAAACTCTCCGAGAGCGGGTCCTCAACGTAGTGCTCAATCGCTCTTCGCAGTGGCCTTGCCCCAAATTCCGGATTGTAGCCTTTGTCGATAAGAAATTCCTTTGCTTGGTCGGTCAGTTCCAGTTTCAAGCCGTGCTCAATTAACCGCTTGAAGACCTTTGCCAGCTCATAATCAACGATAATTTGCAGGTCCTCTCTCGTCAGTGATTTCAGCACGATTGTCTCATCGAGTCGGTTTAGGAACTCAGGCCTGAAATGCCGCTCAACCTCTTTATGCAGCATCTCTTTCATTTTTTCGTAGTTAGCTTCAGGCGTTTTCTTTCCGAAGCCGAAGCCGCTACTGTTCTTAATCAAATCTGCCCCGATGTTACTGGTCATAATTAGTACGACGTTTTTAAAGTCAACGTGCCTGCCGAAGCTGTCGGTCAATCTGCCCTCATCCATAATCTGCAGCAGTATATTGTAAACATCGGCATGAGCCTTTTCAATTTCGTCCAGCAGCAACACGGCGTAGGGCCTTCTTCTAATTCTTTCGGTCAATTGTCCCCCTTCTTCGTACCCGACATATCCCGGAGGTGCCCCCACCAATCTGCTTACATTATGCTTTTCCATAAATTCGCTCATATCAATCTGAATGAGCGAATTCTCATTGCCGAACATAAACTCAGCCAGTGATTTTGCAAGCAGAGTTTTCCCGACTCCGCTTGGACCGAGGAATATAAAGCTTCCCATCGGTCGATTCGGGTCTTTTATGCCGCTTCTTGCCCTTCTGACAGCTTTAGCAACAGCGTTAATGGCCTCGTCCTGCGAAACAACCCGCTTATGCAGCTCGGCTTCGAGCTCCAAAAGTCGCTGTGTCTCTTTCTTCTCCAGTCTCGTCAACGGAACACCTGTCATCTTACTAACGACCTCTGCAATAATCTCGGTATCCACCGTACCGGTGACCTCTTTATTCTCATCGTACCATTTTTTATGCAGTTCTGTCTTCTCACTCAAAAGCTGTTGGGCCTCATCCCTCAATGCCGCTGCCCGTTCATAGTCAGCGTTTTTGACCGCCTCATCCTTTTCCCTCTGCAGTTTCTCAATCTTTCCTTCTATTTTGGTCAAATCCAGCGGTGGAGTCATATTCTTCAGCCGCACTCTTGCCCCGGCCTCATCGACCACATCTATCGCCTTATCCGGCAGACACCTGCCGGTTATGTATCTGCTTGAGAGCTCAACCGCCTGATAGAGTGCCTCGTCGCTAAATCGCACTCTATGGTGCGCCTCATATCTATCCTGCAGCCCTCGCAGTATCTCCAGCGTCTCGTCCTTTGAAGGCGGCTCAACAATTATCGTCTGGAATCGTCTTTCGAGCGCCCCATCTTTCTCAATATGCTTTCTATACTCATCTAAAGTGGTAGCCCCAATGCATTGCACTTCGCCGCGGGCTAAAGCCGGCTTTAGGACATTTGAAGCATCGATAGCTCCCTCGGCTCCGCCGGCTCCGACCAGTGTGTGCAGCTCATCAACAAATAAAACAACGTTCTTAGCTCTTCTGACCTCATTGATGACTGCTTTTATTCGCTCTTCAAATTGACCACGATACTTCGTTCCCGCAACCATCATAGCCAAATCAAGGACGACGATTCTCTTGTCTTTGAGTATTTCGGGGATCTGTTTATTTATAATCTGCTGGCTGAGCCCCTCTACGATAGCGGTCTTTCCTACGCCAGCTTCGCCGAGCAGCACCGGATTGTTTTTTCTCCTTCTGCAGAGAATTTGTATTAATCGCTCAATCTCATTCTTTCTACCAATTACGGGGTCGAGCTCATCATCGGCTGCTAACTGGGTCAAATCTCTGCCAAAACTATCCAGTGCAGGCGTCTTGCTCTTGGGCTTACGGCCTATGGCTGGCCCAATCTTCATCCCCAGATCAGCAGGGCTACCTTCGACCCCGGCTCCAAGTAAATTTAAGACCTCCTGACGCACATCCTCAAGCTTCAAACCCAGACTCATAAGAACCTGAGCGGCTATCCCTTCGCTCTCTCGCAGCAGACCCAATAAGATATGTTCCGTGCCAACATAATTATGGTTAAGCGCCCTGGCCTCTTCAATCGCATACTCAATAACCTTCTTGGCTCGCGGGCTCTGGGGAAGTTTGCCCATCGTGACCATATCAGGCCCACTTTTGACGTGTTTTTCTACTTCCAGCCGCAGCTTCTTTATATCCACATCCACGTTCTTCAGGACGGTAGCACCCACTCCGCTGCCTTCTTTAACCAGCCCGAGCAAGATATGTTCTGTCCCTATAACATCGTGGTTAAACCGCTGCGCTTCCTGGTTCGCCAGCGCCATAACCTTCCGTGCACGGTCTGTAAAACGCTCGAACATCTTCTACCCCGAAAAATCTTTCCAAAAATAACCAAATCGCAACTGTCTTTTCTATCTTTAAATTCTTATTCTGACTCCTGTCTCCTGACTTCTTTGGACTGACTGGTTTTACAAAATCGGTCAGTCTGAATACATTATATCACTTTTAGCCTGCCTGTCAAACCATCAAAAGGCGCTAAATCTCGTTTCCAGCGCAGCGAGCTTCTATTTCCTATATGCCTCAAACCAAATCAATGTTCGTTTGCCGGACTATTGTTTTCCTTATATTTAAGGTTTTATCGACAAAAACAGGTGCTGACTTTCCGCCAATCCCCATTTTTAACTCAAAAAAGATATGTTTAGCACCCAGGCCCGTCCTGAGCAAAGTCGAAAGGCTTGCTCTAAGGGTTCTTTATCCGTCATTGCGAGGAGCGAAGCGACGTGGCAATCTAAAAATAATCAATAATCAATAGAAAACCTGTCCTGCCTGCCCTGCGGCTTGTCCGGCGTAGCTTTAGCGAAGATGGAAGCCTTAGCGAAGTAGGGAGCGTAGCCGAAGGAGTAGGAATCCGAAATTATTTAGCCCCACGTTTCACGTGGGGTTTTGATTCTCGCCGCCCCTCGGCAACGCCACACAAAAACAGAGCCCCAAGCGTAAGCGAGGGGTTTCCTTGCCTGTTTAGCAGTCGCCGGCACGGCGACTCACTCTGCCTGCCCCTGCAATTCTCAGGCAGGGGCCCTCCACCATCTTTTACGGCTTATGTTTAGTGTTGTCTTTCCCTTTCCCAAAAAGGTGAGGCTGGGTTATTGTTGACCGCGATTTGGCTTTTGGTGCTTTCTTTAGAGTTACATTAACCTGCTCTGAAGGTGGATAGTCTATAAATTTGTTGCTTGCGGTTCCCTACAGTTTTATTATACTATGGTGTAATCTGTGCAATAAAACCTTGTGGATGTCCGTGGAGTGAGCTATGAATCCTTGGACTGAATTAAGCGTCCAATATGCCAACCAGAGGAATTACTTGGATGAACTCTTTAAGGTATATCCATGTGTACCAGAAGGGATAAGGGACATCGACGCGGATAAATGGCAGCAAATTGAAGCAGCTTTTGAGAAAAAGAATAATCCTACCTTACTAAGGGCTTTGCTATCATTAAACCTGTTCCCAATCAAGGATTCCTATGTGGCATACTTAAAGCGGGACCCATCCGCAATCGATAGGAATCCCCAAACAGTGAACCGCTTATGTGGGCGCCTCTATGAGATGGGTTTAAGTGAGATTTACAGCCAGTGCTCCACCCCAAAAGAAACAAATAGGCAGATAGGTCCCTTATTTCGAAGATGGCTTGGGAAAAAACCCTTAGGCGTTCCGCTTTTACCCACAAAGGATTTTCTTAACACAGAGGATGATGCCGTTTTGAAAGGAACGGACCGTAAGCTCGTCGAGTTTGCCCAGACCCACTTGCGTTACAAAGGCTCTAAAGGTCTGGACTTTGTAGCAAGATTCAACGCCAAATATGTGATAGGGGAAGCAAAGTTTCTTACAGATTTCGGCGGCCACCAAAATGCCCAGTTTGAGGATGCAAAAAACCTCCTCAGAGATAGAACTGCTAAAGCTGTAAAGGTTGTGATACTCGACGGCGTCCTGTATATACCAAAGAAAACTAAGATGTATAAATTCTTATGTGATAACCAACGTTATAACATATTGAGTAGTCTGGTGCTACGGGAATTTCTCTATCAATTGTAGCTTGTGCTGTATAAGGTAAAATGAAGCTTCAGTATTACAACAAACGCTCTGTCAAGGAAATTCTGGCCCATACCAAGCCAGCCACTTTGAATTTGGTCAGAGGCAAACCACATGCAAAAAACAAAATTATTGTGGGGGACAATTTGCAGGTTATGCAGTCTTTGTTAAAGTGGCATAATATGAAAAACCAGGTTGACCTTGTGTATATTGACCCCCCATTTGCGACAAATACTGTCTTTAAGCAAAACGACGAACGAACTGCGACTATCAGCTCCAGCAACGATGATGAGGTTGCGTATACGGACGAGCTAAGAGGCCCAGAGTTCATCGAGTTTCTTAGAGAACGCCTCATACTAATTCGCGAATTAATGGCTGAGAATGCATCGATATATCTTCATATCGACTATAAAATTGGCCATTATGTTAAAATAATAATGGATGAAATCTTCGGTGAGAAAAATTTTAGAAATGATATAACAAGAATCAAATGCAATCCGAAAAACTTTGCGCGCAAAGGATACAGTAATATTAAAGATTTAATTCTGTTCTACACCAAAACTGATAATTTTATTTGGAACGAGCCACGTCAAGAGATGACTTCGAAGGATATAAAAACCCTATTTCCCAAGGTCGATAAGCAAGGACGCAGATACACGACCACGCCATTACACGCACCTGGGGAAACGCTCAACGGAAATACAGGCAAGCCTTGGAGGGGGATGCTTCCACCTAAGGGACGGCACTGGCGATATGCCCCATCGGTACTGGATGAATTGGACGGCAAAGGCCTGATAGAGTGGTCTAAAACCAGCAATCCCCGCAAGGTCATATACGCAAGCGAAGCTGAAGAAAAAGGCAAGCGTATCCAGGATATATGGGAGTTCAAGGATTCTCCCTATCCCAGTTATCCCACCGAGAAGAATATCGAGCTCTTGAAATTAATTATCACGACCTCATCTAACCCGGGCCAAACAGTTTTGGACTGCTTCTGCGGGTCAGGCTCAACATTGCTCGCCGCCCAGCAGCTAAATAGATACTGGATTGGGATCGACCTGTCGCCCATAGCGATAAAAAGAACTCTTGAAAGATTCACACCCTCACAGCCGGAACTTTTCGATTCGTCTCCGGATTATCAGTATATCGAGCAGCTTAAGGATACAAAACACCAACCCCACCAAGAAATTACTGTTTCATCCTCAGCGTAACGCTGCAGAATATCTAAATTATCACCGCAATATAAAACGTTTTTCGTCATAAATTATCTCCGTCAATAATTTACGCAACTCATCCGCCTGCTTCGCCACGATTAGAAACCATATTTCTCTTTCCTAAGCTCGAAAGCTCGTTTTCCACCCTCCATAACTTTTGTGATGACGTCGCGAATGTCCTGTACGTCTATCGAACCAAGGTGGCTAACCTTGCCCTTGCTGCGAACATCGTCCGCTACATAATCACAGTGAATAACCAACTCAGCGTCACCGTTTACCACCAGATTTGCATTGTGACTCGCTACTATGATTTGCCTTTGCTGCTTTGCTTGCCAGATCGCGGTTACTATTTGCTCAACAACAGCGTTATCTAGGTCTTCTTCCGGCTGATCAATGATGAGTGGGCCACCTGATTCATGCAGTAGCACTTTCAGCAGGGCAGTCGCCTGCTGGCCAGCAGAGGCTTTCTCGAACAGGATTTCAGATGATGCCCCGGTGTAAAAGAACTTCGGGAGATCCTTAAGACTTGTGAGTGCAACCTCAAGCCAACTGTACGGCTCCAGACGTTCCACAATGGCTCGTAACTGATTCGGCGTCAGGTTCCAAGACGCCAAAAGCGTCGGGCTTGCTCCGGGCGGAAAGTCTTCTGGCTCGGCCTCCGCCAAAGGCCTTAACTGGAGCATTAGCTCTCGCCAGTGCTCAACCACAGAGCCAGACCCAAGCAGGTATGTACGAAGCGCATTCCAGTGATCCGGTAGGATGCGAGCTCCCTTGAGAGATGAGTTGAGTTTTTCCATGGAAGCTTCGATATCTGCCCCGCGCACTAGTTCCGCTCGAATATCGCCCGCAGATTTTTGGCTGAGGGCCACACACTGCCGTTCTAATAGATCTCCGCGCGTTCTGTGCAGATCACACCACGCGTTCCACATCTCGTGGAATTTTGTTTCCGGGTCTGGCAAAGCCTTCAACTGTTGCTCCAAGGCAGCAATGCTCTTTCTCGTTTGCGCTTCCTGGTCCCTTAGGTCTTTTATTTGGTTCATCTTTGCCTTGTGGGCAGATGCTTCCTGTCGCGCGGCTTCGTATGCCCTCACGTGCACTTCGTGAGCGGCCGCCCATTTATTGAGCTCATCCATCACCCCGTCACTCCCCTGCGCTAACCGGGAGCGCAGTTGCTTCAATCCAGCTACTGCCTCAGAAAACAAAGTCGCACCCTTAGAATGCACTGCGTGCAGCAAATCCTTCTGAGGGCTATCTGGGTCTATATCGAGTGCCCGCGGTAAAGCCGAGAGTGCCTTTTCGGCTTGAGCCAAGGCCTCTACACCGGCTGCAAGGTCGTCTCGTAGAGCTTCGACTGCCTGCTTCTCGCGCAACTGATCGGCGTGCTTACTTAAGGCTTCTTGGCTTTTGTCGCTTAGCTTTGGTAGCGATTTCTCCAAGGAGACAACTCTTTCCCGCACCGATGCAAGCGTGGTTCCCCGTCCACGAAGCTGTCGCTCCAGAGCGCGCCGGCGCAGAATATCATCGTACAACGACCTGAGTTCGTCACGAGTTTGCGCAATCTTGTCTTCCACCTTTTCGAGTTCATCTTGGATCGGCTGTTCTATAAAGCGCTGAAGTTCGGCAGTCCGAATGCTAACCGATGACAACTGCTTCTGACTGTAAGCCCGTACAGGCAGGAGGCCCCGTACGTACTCGCCTGTTACAGGCGCAGGCTCTCCACTCGCCACCTGAAGTGTAAGTTCGTTGGTCCTCGAATCGCACCGAACCACATGGGGCACACCATCTACACTCCAATAAACGGTTACTAGTCCGCCAATACTGACCAATGTGTCCTGTATAAGTCTGCGTTTATGAGCAACACCGTCAGCCAGTTCAATATCAGAAGCCGTGCCAACCGGCTGATCCTGCATCGCCCATCTCAGATACTCCAGCAGGGTTGACTTTCCAGTCCCACGTCCGCCAATAAAGGCATTGAACTGCAGATTTAGTTCAAAATCCACATGGCCCATAAACGTACTGTCTGAGACTTCGATGCGGTAAATGTACTTGGTTGGTATAGTTGGAGCCTCCTGCGAAATGCGAGACTCCTTTGCCAAACAAGCTTGTCGTAAGGACTCACAAGTTGGCTCAGCCATCTTTACCCAACTGCTACGGGTACATCTGTAAGCCTGAGCCTCTCCTCGAAAATCAGAAGTCTGAAATATACCAAGAGGCTTTTCGCGCCACCCCCTTAGTCTACCATCAAACAAAAGTAGGTTGCGCCTACGCAAGTTGATCCAATCCGTCTCAATGTATCCGCCAACACATGGCATGTCTTTGTATATTGGGCGTAGTTGCTTTTTGGCAAGGGTTTTGTACCCGTTAACACCAACATGCGGCAGTATGATGTATCTCCCCTGTAGTTCTCTTCGACTTTCTATGAGCTTATCTAACTCGTTAAGGTCCGTGAAGTTGGCGACTGCTGCTGCCGGACCTGTCTCGTGTCTATCCGAATGAGGTGTTATGCCAATAGCATGTAGCAGAATGTTTTGCAAAGATTCATCAGCGAAGGCGTCAAGTAAAACAATAACTTGATAATTTACTCTTGATGTCAATTCAACTCCAGGAAAAACGATCGGATTTTGATGTGTTGGGTCTATGCCTCCAACTATGCCATCTTGTGCAGCCAGCTGGTAATACTTTACAAAACACACATCGTTGTGGTCGGTAATAGCTATTGCCTCTACGCCCACTTCTCGGCATCGCCTAACAAAAGCTTCGGCATACTCCAGCCTTTCTTCGTGAGTCGTCGGCCTATTAGTACCGATGGGCCAATTCGGGTCCCGCGGCGAATGAATCTGAAAATCTGCCCTATAAAAGTGAGCACCTTTATCCATGCTTTACTCCCAGTATGATTCCTCGTACTTTATAACCAGCCCCTTACCTCACCGCTGTTTTTATTTCCGGCCATATACTACCCAAACCGCAATTCCCGTCAATTAAGAAATCTACTCTCTTGGCCTCTCGGCCTTCTCCGTCGACATACCCTATACGCAATACGACATACGAAATAAACCCGCAATCTAAAAAATTCCCACGACGACATACGATATACGCAATACGACATACGAAATAAACCCGTGTGAATCAGTGTAATCAGTGATTAAATTTTTCTTGACTTTTGTCTGAAAATGTGTTAAAATGCTCACCAGTTTGCAAGGAAGCACTCGCCCGCCTCTGGCGGGAACGCAAACCGCCCAGCAGGGCAAGGTCTTCGGGGTTAGCAAACCCAGTTTTTCTTAAATCGCAAATCTTAAATTTTAGGAGTTCTTCTCATGGCAACAGAAGCTCAGTTAATTGCCAATCGCCTTAACGCTCAAAAATCAACCGGCCCGCGCACCAGCCAAGGCAAGGCCGTCGCCTCTCAAAACTCCGTAAAACACGGCCTATTGGCTGAATGCGATGTAATCGCATCCGAAAGCAAGGCCGACTTCGACCTCTATCGGCAGCAGTTGCTCGATGAGCTAAGCCCCGTCAGCCCGATGGAATCTATGCTATCCGAACGCATCGTTACCCTCTCTTGGCGTCTGAAACGTGCTGGACGCTTCCAGAATCAGGCCATCGACACACTGAACGCCGGTGAGTCTAACGACCCGTTTAAAAAACTCACTCAATCACTGTATTTCAGTATCGCTGGCGAGCCCCTAAGGGGTGCGAATGACTCTAACGGGGAATTAGCCCTCGGCCGTTTGGCCGTAAAGGATTTTGGAAATGAACGCGTCCTCGACCGCCTCTTAATGTATGAACGCCGAATTGAGAATAGTCTCTACAAAACGCTTCTCGAGTTTCAACGCCTCCACCTTGTTAAAAAATTGGAGCGAAGCGGAAACCCCTTAGGGGAACTCAATGCCGGATTTTAGATAGTGGATCAATCAAAAATGATTAATTATGCGAAACGAACCCAATTTCCGAAATAGCGAAATGAACGTAAGTTTTGTTAATACAATGAACTATGAACGAAAAACTATGAACTGTGCAAATAAAAACAAACCCAAACAAACCCAATCTTGTCCGCCTCCGGCGGATTTATTCAAAGCCCGTATTTAGTGTGTGTTTTTGATGCCTTCCGAATTCTACGTATGCCCTTAGCCGTTGTTTTCCCCAAGTATTTTTCTCAGGTAATCATTTTCCCGGCGAGTGGCTTCCAGGTCGAAGCGTTGATATTTAATGCATATCCGCAAATAGTCCAGCGATTCCTGCAGATTATTGACGCTTTTTTCAAGCTTCTTCTGGCTTTCGCTGGCTTGTTCGGCCAGCATAGCCAACTTTCTGTATTGCGGGTCAACCGCTCCCCCGAATTCTTTGACCAGTTCTTTAAGCTTGTCTTCCAACTGTGCTTCGTCCATCACATCATCCTCCTCGTAAACCCAGCCGGTAACCTCTACACCAGCGGGGTAAAAGCACTTTCCTTTGAATCACCCTCTGCCTATGGCATGGCCGGGCCATTACAGATTCTCCGAAGCCACTTGCTTATAAATACTTAAGTGCAAAATTCATACCAGGATGCACCCAAATGAGCCTGCCGTAAAATTTCACTGGTTAACCCCATAAAAAGTCCCTCGAAGTAACTTGAAGTAACACCTTTAAGCATTATCCCGATGCATCGGGACACAACCTTTATACAGATTAAAGCCCCGTGTGGCGAAAAATCGACATCGCGGCTCTACCCGTGTTTTCTCACCAGGTGTAACGATTTTAACAAAAGATGGTTACATCGGCGTTGATTATTGTAAACATCACCGTTGATTTACAACGACAATCATCTCTAATCAGCCGCATAGACAGCTTTTTAGTGCACAATTGCCTTGAGTTGATTAAAGCAGTTGGGTTAGCCCCGTTAGAAGTTGGTCTTTCACTTCTAACGGGGTTAGCTGAATTTTCGATTAAGTCCCCGGATTCATCCAGCCGGTCTATAGACTACCGGCGGGATCCATCATCCGGCCGATAAACAAAATGCTGCCCGAATTGTTATCGTAAATTAAGAACAGAAATGGATGGTCCGCACGAAAAACCGGTATTTCTTCCGGCCCAACTGACGTTAACCCCACTACCACCCCCGTTGCCGCTGCCGCCTCTGTGCCCTCCTCATTAACGTCAACAAAGGCCTTATGAATAACCGCTGAAATTAAAAGGTCTCTCTTGCCGTTTATTCCTGAAAAGTCCGCCCTTGCTGAAAAGGCATCTGTCATTCCCATTGATTCGAGCACATCAGCCAAACGAAACTGACTGGTCATCTTGAATTTCGGAACAGAAACGATAACTTTGCGTTTATGAAGTTCGGCCAGCCACTGCGAAAGGTTATCAGCCGTAAGCGCCTTCTCAAGTCTGCCAAGTCCTTCAATTTCCTTCGGAAGCAGGATAATCATTGATAACTCATTATCCACATAAGGCAGCTCAAGCCCCTGGAAATCTTCAGTTTCCATATAGCCAAACTCTGCGGTCTGATTCATCATAGGGCTGTCAACTTTCTCGCCGTTTAACAGAGTAAATGGAGCCTCCCTGGTTCCATCCTTTTCGAACTGCTTTGCCCAGTTGCCCTTAAAGTAAATGGCATTGGTCAAAACCAGACGGGTCAACGGCGTCAGCACGTCCTTGCCGATTAGATTTTTAATCTTGTTCCTGGTTTCTTTTTCCACCCAGGCGTTTATGGTTCTGCGGGCAGATTCGGCAGCAGTTACAAAATCAACTTCGTTGAAGCCGCCGCCATAGTTGCTTTTGACAAGCTCCAGAAACTCTTTAAGGAGTCCGTAACCCTTCTGTCCCCATAGGGCATTGGCCACGCTAAGTTCATAGCTGCCTTTTTCGCCTCTCGCATTCAAATCCTTTATAATTGCTCCAAACGCCGAATGAAATCGCTCCCGGTCACGCACCCTCCACCCTGCCGACGATGGAGGTTCTTTCTCCACGAGAACCGCAGGAAAATGCAGCACCTTAGCCATCTGTGTCTCTGTTTCGCCCCGCGCACCGGCGCTGGTCATAGCCAGAGCTGCTGAAATACTGTATGGCGATAAAAACAGGTTTCCCTCCTGCGCTCGTATCTTCGCATACAATTCCACAGCAAACGCATTATTTCCCTCCACAACAACTTCTTCCGTTTTCTCCCTCGCCGCTGGTGCGTCTGCGCCGAAACAACCAGCCGCAGCTGCCGTCACAATCAACAGGGTAAACACGCATTTCATCACTTTCATATTCATATCAATCACTCCCTATTATTCCCCCATACGTTCGGATAGCTGTGTCCTCTCTTTGGCCAAGCCATATTTTGAGGCCCATTGTTTTTTTCAATTATTGACACAATCAGGTCTTTAACATTATAATCTCCGGAGGTTGGTTATGCAAAATTCTTTATTTGAAAAGGGCCGATTATGAACATAGGAAAAGATAGACCCTTATGGCGGTTTAAGTGGCACTTTGTCATTATTTACATCGCATTAATAGCTGTGGTTCTGCTCACAGTCCTTACCAACGTCTTCCAGACATCCGAAGAAGGCCAGACGCCGCAGCTTGTATGGCTCCTCGCTACCCTGGTGCTCTTGGTCACTGTTATATTGATACTCTCAAAAACATTTAAAATTCTCAACTCACTTGCGGAAAACGGTTCAAAGCTCGAAAAAATAACTGAGACGCTGGAAAAAAACCGCTCCGTTTTGACACAAATCAACCAAAACACCCGCCTCAGCGAAACAGCAAAGACAATTGCATTCCGCGATGCAGACAGGCAGTCTCTGCGCGAGGCCGTTTTTGATAAGCTCCAGCAGCAGGATTTTGATACTACCTATGAAATAATTGATGAAATTGCTCGTCGTGTAGAATATAAGGACATGGCTGAGCAGCTGCGAACCCAGGCAGACAAATACCGCGATGCAACCGACGCCGAAAGGGAAAACCAGATAATAGCACATATCGAAAAGCTGTTCGAAAACTCTCAGTGGGCCAAAGCAAGTGCCCAGATTGAAAGATTAATCAGAGCCTTCCCCAAATCCGAAAAAGCAAAAGCAATGCGACAAAAACTGCTCGATAAAAAGGAGGAGCGGAAAAAAATACTGCTCAACGCTTGGGATGATGCCGTAAAACGTCAGGCCACCGACCGAAGCCTGGAAATCCTAAGGGAGCTAGACCTGTACCTGACTCCAAATGAAGGATTAGCTTTGCAGGAAGCTGCAAGGGACGTCTTCAGGAACAAGCTGCACAACCTTGGCGTCCGATTCTCGCTCGCTGTATCCGGAAAACAATGGGAAAAAGCAATTGAAACCGGCGAGGAAATTATCCGAGACTTCCCAAACAGCAGAATGGCTGAGGAAATTCACGAAAAGTGGGATATTCTGAAGCAGAAAGTCAACCAGCAGGACAGTTAAAAAAACATCATTCGCATGCCGGTAACTGCTCCTCTCTTACTGAAAGTCGAAGAGAGACTGCGTCTTAATCATCGTTACCTGGTCAGGATAAGCCGCAAACGTGTGAATGTGCAATTCAGTTTGTCTCGCCTCAAAGTCAATATAGCAGAACGGCTGCAGACCTCCGATTTCCAACCCGGGAAATTTGACAAACACGCCCCGATTTCGAGCGAACCGCTCAAGGTCAACATGACTCTGCCGATACAAATTGGGACTCATTTTCTCAAGCTGAAAATCGGTCATATAGCTTACCCCTCGGCTCAAAGTGCATTTATGAGATCTTGGGCCGTGAAATCGAAAACGCTCAATCAAACCCTGCCGTGGAAGCATCTGCCCCGGCGTGCTTACAACCTCGCTCAGACACACATTTCCTGCATACACGCTAACAACGTGCGTGCAGCCTGTAATCCAGATATCCGCCTCATACTTGCCGGTTCTTAGCTGCCGCTTGGCGTAAATTTGGAAAAGCTCCGGATGTAGAGGCCTTTGAAAAAGGCTGAATGTCAATTCTTCAATCGCTATATTGATTTGCGGCGATTCCATCATATAATAGTTCCCCTTCTAAAACGCAATCTGCCAACATTGGTGTTATTATACAAAAAATACCGCATCTATTCAAGTGCAATATCAGTATTGATAAGGCTTGTTTTCACAGTTATAGGACGATTGTTTTGCAAGTTCTGCAAACCAAAAGAGTAATGACGGCAAGGTTTTTCGAAAAAAATTAAGAAACAACAGACCGCCTGTTGATTTTTCACGGCTGATGAAAAAGGGCATTCATAAAAACTGCAATAATATCATAAAAGGCATGAGCCCCCGCTGTAATTCCGAAACCGCGAATTGCAAAAAGAACGGCAAAATAAATACCTGCGATTGTCCGAAAACCAAACTCCAGCCAGTTAAACGGACTGCTTTGGACAAACTGACCTTCCAGATATACTATATGATGATATGCACTGAACAACGCCGCCGAAATAAGAACTGAAAGTATAATTGAAATCTTATGACCGAACTGAAGAATATCCTGAAACAACACCATTAAAGCGATAATCAAAATCAGCCGAAAAACAAGCTCTTCATAAATCCCCGCTCCTATACCGGTAACAACATTAGCTAACAGCCCCTGCCATTTCCCGTCATCACCACCGCTCTCTGCCGCCGCAGGCAATCCATCGCTCGCAACCGAAGAGCACCTTAAAGCCGCATCAGTTTGTATTCGTATTGCGCTATTTGTGAATTGGTCGATATCGCCCCGTCGCTGGCTCGAACTGCTCAAAAACATACTCAAAACAATCAACGGTATCGCAAGGAGAATACACTCAACTGCCATCGGCAGAATATCACCAAGCCAAAAATGCCACCCTTTGCGAGATGTCAGTTGCAGTGCTGCCAAAATCACCACAACCGCCAGAGGGGTTGCTACCCACCCAAACTTGCTGCCGAACCCTAAGTATGCAAGAAATTCTTGCAGCCATGAGAATGCTACCACCCGGCCCTGCCAGTAATATTTCAGCAAGTCGGTATTGATAAGAATCGTGCCCAATTCGTAGAAAACGATAAATGGCAGCAGAAAAACTATAGCGTAAATCGGTCGAGATGTCCGTTCAAAATAGGAATCTTGCACAAAGTTAAACAATTGACTTACGCTGTACCTATATCTGTCTTTCATCCTGCCGGTTACCGTTTCCCCTTGTAACTTTTCTTGTCTTGGCCTGAACATCAAAAAATTAGTTGACTGCGTAGCTCAAATTTCGCAGAGTTTACTTTAAGTAAGCCGAAATTACAATAGTCAAAATGACCTTGTTATTTGAGAAAAACCATCACAATGATAAGTGAGCAACTGACTGAAATTTATCAACTCCTTTTCGACTGCTTTGGTCCTCAGAACTGGTGGCCGGGTGAAACCCAATTTGAGATAATCACAGGCGCTATACTGACCCAGAACACAAACTGGACCAACGTCGAAAAGGCAATAACAAATCTAAAATCCGCTCACCTGTTAACCCCTGAAAAACTCTACCATCTCAACATCTCGGAGCTGGCTGAGCTTATCCGGCCAGCCGGCTATTACAATATAAAAGCAAAACGACTCAAAAATTTTATAAGTTGGCTCTTCCAAAATTACGATGGCCAACTGGAAAATCTTGAAAACCTCGACACCGACCAGTTAAGAGCCGAACTTCTGGCCATAAAAGGTATTGGCTGCGAAACCGCCGATTCAATCCTGCTTTATGCTTTCGATAGACCTGTCTTCGTTGTAGATGCCTACACCGCTCGAATAGTTGTTCGCCACAGACTAATCGAGCCGGACGCCGATTACGAACAGCTGCGGGATTTATTCCAATCAAATCTACCGCAGGAGTTTCAACTTTTCAATGAGTACCACGCCTTGCTTGTAAGGCTCGGCAAAGAATTTTGCAGACCAAAAGCCCAATGCTGCCGCTGCCCACTGGAAAAATTGCCGCACAGTCTCGATAGTGAGTATTTTTAGACCCATAGGTGCATCTCGGTCCCCTTGACAGATAACTTCGTTTGTGCATAATTAATGTTTTCTCGTTTTTGAGCTGAGAGAAGCCAAAAAGTGCCGCATAAAATTATCTCGAAAAGCCAGCTTGGCAAAAACGTCTTCACAGCCGATGTCGAAGCACCTCTTATTGCGCAAGCAGCAAAGCCGGGCCAATTCGTCATTATCGCCATAAACACCGAATACAGCGAGCGAATTCCCCTGACAATCGCCGACGCCGACCCCGAAAAGAACACCATCCATTTGATTTGGCAGCGCGTCGGTAAAACCACCGCTGAATTGGCCGATATGCAAACAGGCGACCAAATAGCTAACATCGTCGGGCCACTGGGCAAGCCGACACATATAGAAAACTTCGGAACCGTCGTCTGCGTTGGCGGTGGAATCGGCAACGCACCCCTGCTGCCCATCGCAAAAGCCCTCAAAAAAGCCGGCAATAAAATCATCAGCATCCTTGGAGCAAGAACAAAAGAACTGCTCATTCTCGAAGAGGAATTCGCCCGGATTTCCGACGAGCTTATAACCGCAACCGATGATGGCTCATACGGACGAAAAGCTCTCGTAACCGAACTGCTGACGGAGATTTGTCAACGCCGGCCAAAACCAAATCAGGTCTTTGCAATCGGCCCGGCCATAATGATGAAATTCTGCTGCGAGATTACAAAGAAGTTTGACATCCCCACACAAGTCTCGTTAAACACCATTATGGTTGATGGTACGGGTATGTGCGGCGGCTGCAGAATTGAATTTGACGGCCAGCCAAAATTCGTATGTGTTGACGGGCCGGAGTTCGACGGCCACAAGGTCAATTTCGACCTGATGATAAAAAGACTGGACGCTTATAAGAACGCCGAACAAAAGGCGCACGAAGAGTATAAAAAGCACAGATGCAAAATAGGTCTCGACGAATAAAGTGATTGCTTCTGAATGACCGAAAAAGAAAGACAAGAACTTCTCCAGCAGCTTTTGGAAAAGCAAAAAACAGGCAAACTTACGCCTGCCGATAGATACAAAATCCCCCCTCAGGACATGCCCGCCCAGGACCCGGTCAAAAGAAGAAACAATGTCAACGAAGTAGCGACTGGTTATACTGAAACACAGGCCAGGCTGGAAGCAATGCGATGCCTCCAGTGCAAAAACGCACCCTGCATTAAGGGCTGTTCCGTCCGGATAAGGATAAAGGATTTTATAGCTGCCATTGCCGACGGCGATTTCAAAAAAGCCCTTGCTATCATCAAGGAAAACTCGCTTTTGCCTGCTGTCTGCGGCCGAGTGTGCCCCCAGGAGGTCCAGTGCCAGCAAACCTGCACAGTCGGATTAAAATTCAAGGATACCACCAAAGCCGTCTCAATCGGCCGACTCGAAAGATTTGTCGCCGACCTCGACCAAAACGGAGACGATGTCCCGTCCGTAGCACCTGATACGGGAATGAAAGTTGCCGTAATAGGCTCCGGCCCCGGCGGTATCGTCGCCGCTACTGATACGAGAAGGGCCGGGCACGATGTTACCATATTCGAGGCCTTTCACAAGCCAGGTGGCGTTATGGTTTACGGAATCCCGGAATTCAGACTGCCAAAAGCCATCGTCCAAAAGGAAATCGACATCCTTGCCAAAATGGGCGTCAAAATCGTCTGCAACTTTATCGTCGGCAGAACAAGAACCATCGAACAGCTTATGAAAGAAGACGGCTTCGATGCAGTCTATATCGGCGTCGGCGCCGGCCTGCCCAGATTCTTGGGAATCGAAGGCGAATCTCTTGTCGGAGTATATAGTGCCAATGAATACCTCACACGCGCAAATCTTATGAAGGCCTACAAATTCGGCAAAGGTGCCGATACGCCAATAGCACTCGCAAAAAAAGTCGCCGTCATCGGCGGCGGCAACGTCGCTCTGGACGCAGCCAGAACCGCCGTTCGGCTCGGCGCAGAGAAGGTCTATCTTCTCTACCGCAGAAGCGAAAAGGAAATGCCAGCACGAATCGAAGAAGTCCATCACGCAAAGGAAGAAGGCATCGAGTTTCATGTATTGCAAAGCCCGAAACGAATAATCGGCGACAAAAATAGTTATGTAACTGCTATTGAATGCCTGAAGTACCGGCTTGGCGAACCCGACGAATCCGGCCGGCGAAGACCTATTCCCATTGAAGGCTCAGAGTTCACAATTGACATTGACGCCTGTATTATAGCTATCGGCAACATCGCAAACCCTTTGATTCGCCAGACCACTCCGGGCCTTCAATTCAACAAATGGGGCAATATCATTGTTGACGAAAACTGTAAAACCTCGATGGAAGGCGTTTACGCCGGCGGAGATATCGTCCTCGGCGCTGCCACTGTAATCCTCGCTATGGGCCAGGGCCGAATCGCCGCCGTTGCAATAAATCAATACCTGGCGCAGAAAAAGAAATCTAAACGCCAAATTTAACAAGCAAAGTCAGCAGTTTACTTTTTATCATCTTAGAATAGTTTCGTCCGGGATATTGCCATCTTTGAAGTGCTTATCCAGCCAGCCGGACTTTACGTTGTCCCGGCTATCGAAATATTTGACATAGGGCTTTATATCAAGAACAGGCGTGCCGTCCAGAACATCTACTTCCGTGAAATACATCTTATTTGCCTCTATCTTTTTGATTTTCACAATGGAAAGGCCCATGTGATTGGGCCGATGCGGACTTCTTATCGCAAATATCCCGTGTTTGTCTTGCTCTAAGAAAGGTCTGCCCTCAATTTCCTCTCTCTGTGATTTGTGGAAATAGTATAGGATTATGGCGTGGCTGAATTCATCCAGGTCCTTTAGCCCACCTGCATATTTATCCTTCAATTCAATCCACGCCTCAACATCACTTTTAAAAGTTCCCTGGATGGGAATATCCGTGCCTTTTTTATATGGCGAGTGGATTTTCCCAATGGGGGCCATTATTATCTGCTCCATACTTCACCTTTTTTATAATTGGCCTAATCATATTTGACAATTCGTCTTTTTTTTAGTATTATTTTAAGCTTCGTAATTCTTGAAAATCCATTATAAGTGAATCTGGAATTTAGTATTAGCATAAAACAGTTTTTAGTTTTAAGTTTATGGAAATTAAGCCATTTAAAGCATTTAGATTTGACGCAGCGGTAGTTGGCGATTCGGGTAGCTGTATTTGCCCTCCCTATGATGTTATAAGTGTCTCTCAGCAGCAAAGGCTCTATGAAAAAAGCCAATACAATATCGTGCGCATAATCAAAGGAAAGAAAACTGCTTCCGATGACGCCGACAACAATCAATACACAAGGGCTGCCGATTATCTCAATACCTGGATAGAAAAAGGTACCTTAAAACAGGACCCAATTGAAACTATCTACGCTTACGTCCAGGATTTCCAGCTTGCTGGCACTGGATTCCAGCGTCTCAGCTTCATTGCTTTGGCCAAACTCGAAGAATTCGGCCCGCCCAGGCAGGTCAGACCTCACGAACAAACTCTCGATGAACCCAAAATCGACAGGCTCAATCTTAAAAGAGCGACCTCTGCCGACCTCGGCCTGGTCTTTATGCTTTACGATGACCAGAATAAAATAGCTGACACGATTATTGAAAAAGCCGTCAGCCAAAAGCCGCTTATAAATTTCCTCGATGAACAAGACGTCAGACACCGTCTATTTACAATAACCGCCAAAGAAGACATTGATGCAATCGCCAAAACGATGCTCGATAAAAGCTGCATTATAGCCGATGGCCACCACCGTTATGAAACAGCTCTGACCTACTCCAAAGAAACCGCCAATCCCGTAGCCGGCTACCAAATGATTGCTTTCGCCAATACTCACCACGAGGGACTGGTCATTTTGGCTACCCACCGCCTTGTCGGTAATCTCAAAAATTTTAGCATCGAAAGGCTAATCGCTGACCTCAAAGAGAATTTCGAAATTACACAGCACTCTTTTGAGTCAGACGCTATAAAAGTCGAAGCTAAGCAAAAAATGCTTGCACAAATGAAGGCCGAGCACAATAAGCTCAAAAGCGCATTTGGGATTTACGGCGGCAACAAAGCATTCTATGTAGCTGTCTTGAAAAACAAACAAGCAATAGATTCTGTCAGCCCGAATACAAGTAATGCCTGGAAGTTACTCGATGTTTCTGTGCTGCATAAACTAATTTTAGAAAAGCTTTTAGGCATCGGTGAGAAACAACTTGCAAGCGGCGCCCAATTAGAATATATAAAGGACACCGACAACGCTATTGACGAATCAATTGCCAAGGTTGACAAGGGGCAAAAACAAGTTGCTTTCTTTTTGAACCCGGTAAAAATGGAACAATTAAAAATGGTCACCGATGCCGGCGAAAAAATGCCGCAGAAATCAACTTACTTTTATCCGAAAATGTACAGCGGCCTGGTTATTAACAGATTGTAATTTTTTTATTGGAGATTATGTATGACAGACTGGAAGAACCCGCCGAGATTATTCATTCCCGGCCCGGTAAAGGTTAATGAAGACGTTTTGCAGCAGCTTGCACGCCCGACATTAGGGCATCGAGGCAAAGAGTATGCTCAATTGCATTCCGAGACGACCAATATGCTCAAAAAAATCCTCTTCACAGACCAGAACGTTTTTCTGTCAACTTCCTCAGCTTCCGGAATCTGGGAGGCATCTATCCGCAACTGCGTGGATTTCGATGAAACCGTTCTGTGTACCTGCTGTGGTGCCTTTAGCGATAAATGGGCTGATGTAGCCAGAAGCTGTGGCAGAAACGTAGATGAAATAAAAGTCGATTGGGGCAAACCCGTTCTGCCCAAAATTATCGACGAAAAGCTCGCAACGGGTAAATATACTGCTGTCACGCTTATGTATAACGAGACAAGCACAGGCCTGACAAATCCGCTCTATGAAGTTAGCAAAATGATGAAGGAGAAATATCCGGATGTCTTTGTCTTTGTAGATGCGGTAAGTGCAATGGTGGGTCTTCCTTTACATTTCGATGAGCTTGGCTGGGACGTAGCATTCGCATCGGTTCAGAAAGCAT
>CAYYFT010000004.1:0-24847 GCA_964471015.1 uncultured Pirellulales bacterium
CAATCTAAAACAAATTCTCGGGAAGCCCTCAAATCAACCCTGAAAAGAGAAGCTAAAACCAGGAGTGTGCCCTCATAGCGGTGGTTGCGGCTGTCGCCGGCCCCGGACAGACGACAGAATACAGAGGACAGAAAAATCTGACTTCTGACATCTGACTTCTGACATCTGACTTCTGATTTTCGGACGGGTCGCTACATAGCACGAGGAGCTTTATACTCTTGCAATTCTATCCCTTTGAGTGTATAGGTTATGAAAGCCGTTACGGAGAGGTGTCGGAGTGGCTGATCGAGCCGGTTTCGAAAACCGGTGTGCCCTTACGGGTACCGCGGGTTCGAATCCCGCCCTCTCCGTTGTGCTGCTTACTTTGGGGTTGGCGGGTTTCGCACCCCCAAAGGGTGTGGGAAAAGGATTTTCCCACGTCGTCGGGGTGACCGCCGCAGGCGGACCAGAGGGGCAGAGCCCCTATGGAAATTCGCAGAGCGAATTTGGGTTCCAATCCAGTTCTCTCCGGTTAATTTTGGAGCGTCCTTGTACGTACTTGATTGTGGATGGCTTGTGGAAG
The DNA here is from genome assembly GCA_964471015.1 of uncultured Pirellulales bacterium. Classification (GTDB taxonomy): domain Bacteria; phylum Planctomycetota; class Phycisphaerae; order Sedimentisphaerales; family Anaerobacaceae; genus CAYYFT01. The sequence goes on from CAYYFT010000004.1 coordinate 563, forward strand.
CGGCCAGCTTTCCTAATGCAGCACCAGCCATCTTTGCTATTTTGCCACAAAATCACACCTGAAAAAATCGGGAACTAAGCGTTTTTTTGTTTGCATATGATTAGCCGCTGTTTGTATTATGCACTCTCAGGAAATACTTTTCGTGGACTAAAAGGTGTACTTTGGGCGTTTCTAACATTGTTAGCTCTGTTAGCGGCAGTGAGCGTTCTCAAGGAAATCTTTGAACGCAGGCAGAGATGTAGGTGGTAATCGCCTAAATTTTTGTAGTATTTAGTATTTTACAGTAGTATTTTTGGTGTAATGTGCTAAAATTGCCGATTAGTGTATGTGGGCTATATGTATGGGTGGGCATAATTATGCAACATTTTCAGAAGCTGCATAATGAATGACGGAGCGAGGGTTTACGGTATCGTAAATGAGAGGTAAACGAGTAAAGCTAAGGAGAGCAGAAATGAAACTGCACGCCAAATCAATTTATTACAGTCTCATATCAGTAATTACCATCGCGTTGTTAATTGTTTCGCCCCTGTTGGCACAGGACACCTGGAATGGTGACGGTCTTGATGACCTTACAAGCAACGGTGATAACTGGGAAGATAATGGTGCGCCGGCTGTCGGTACGGAAGGCGCACTGACCTTCGGTGTCGATTCGGACAACTATGTGGTCACCGTCGACGCTGCCTATGAGGCCATTGGCAACGTTAGTTTTACTGGCGCTTTGACAGCATACACTATAGGAGAAACCGGTGCTGGTGATTTAGGCTTTGGAGCAGATTCGACAATTACTAATCCCGTCGCTTTTACCCATGTAATTAATTCAAGCATGACAAGTGACGGTTTGACGTTTGATCTAGCCAATAATTTGACAGTAGGTGGCGCCATCGGCGGTACGACCATTACAAAAGCGGGCACAGCGACCCTTACGCTTTCGGGAGACAACGGTTATACGGGCGTAACAAACCTTAATGCGGGCACAATTATTCTTGGCCATAACAATGCTTTAGGTGTTGACGCAGGGGCGATATTGACTCTTGGCGGTGACGGTACCATTCAATCGAATAATGACGACCGCGCAGTGGGTAATGCAATCGCTCTTGGTGCTCACGGCCTGACGGTTTCGGGTGGGAGTAATCTGACCCTTAGCGGGGAGATATCCGGTACAGGAACATTGACAACAAGTATGACAGCAGATGACGGCACACTTACTCTTTCCGGAACAAACCTATACGAGGGCGGTACAACGTTGACTAAAGGCACAATAATCCTTGGTGCTGATGCTGCCCTTGGTACCGGAGGATTGGAGCTTGGTGGCGATGGCACACTCCAGGCTACTGCTGTTGCACCAACTGTGACTAATGCTATAGACCTTGCTACTCACACTCTGACATTTTCAGGTGCAAATAATGCGACCCTTAGCGGTGCTATATCCAGTACCGGTGACGGCGGTATTTTGACCAAGGCCGGCGCCAGTATTCTTACCCTTTCAGGAAACAACACTTATAAGGGCGTAACAAACCTTAATGCGGGCACAATAATCCTTGGACATGACAATGCTTTAGGTGCGGGTGCCGGTGCGATATTGACCCTTGGTGGTGCCGGTGCCATTCAGGCCAGTGCGGATGGACGTGACATAAGCAATCCTATTGATAATGGCGGAAATGCCCTGACTGTCTCTGGTGGTAATAATCTGGTCCTTAGTGGCATCATGTCAGGTGCCGGGTCATTGACTGTAAATATGACAGATGGTGCCGACACACTTACCCTTTCCGGGAACAACGATTGTACTGGCACAACGACCTTAGCTAAAGGAACAATAATCCTGGGTCATAACAATGCATTGGGTACCGGTGCTGGAGCAATTTTGGACCTTGATGCTGCTGCTACACTACAATCTAATGATGCCCTTGTAGTCAGCAATGCTATCGATAATGACACCTTCCTCCTAACGGTCTCAGGTGCCAGTGATCTTGAGCTTAGCGGCGTCATATCAGATACCGGCGGATTGACAAAAGCCGGCGCCGGCAAACTCACGCTTTCAGGCACCAATACATATACTGGTCTTACAACCTTAACAGCAGGTACGTTAAACGTCACCGGTACGGTCGCTGGAGCCCTGACATTAACAGCCGGCACCTTACAAGGTACCGGCACGATTAGCGGTCTGGCTACAATAAACGGCGGAACCTTCACTCCCGGCACCAGTATTGGCACTACGACTTTTGGTGGTAATTATGTTCAGAATGGCGGCACACTTGAAGTAGAGGTTTCAAAGGCCGCTTCTGGTACACTAAGCAGTGATTTTCTGGATGTAGGCGGCTCTGCAACTCTTGGCGCTGGAAGTACTATTCACGTACTTGATATCACCCCCGCGGGACGCTTAATTGGGACTGGGGATACTTTTAATATCATCGAAGCCGACGGCGGTGTTACTAATAACGGGCCGACTATTACTGATAATTCCGCTGTCCTGAGTTTTGGCGGCCAGGTAAGCGGCAATTTCTATCAGTTGGTAGCGACAAGGAATGCTTTTGCTACTGCTGTTACCGGAGGAAATAGAAGGGCTGTTTTAGGAGCAATCGACTCGGACCTGGGTGATGCAACCGGCGACTACATAACGCTAATCAATGCACTTACCGCTCTGAATTCAGCCCAGCTCAACGCTGCAGCACAAGAACTCGACCCCCTGCCTCACGCTTCGTCAACCTCAGTTTCTCTCAGAACTACTCAGCGAATGGCGGGTAATTTGGCGAACTATCTAAGCGCAAGACGTTCAGGTATCGAAAGAGTTATGGCGCTCAATACGCAGTCACGACAGAACCAGTTACTGATTGCAGATGCATCCAGCGACCCGCGAATGCTTGCCTACGTCATCAACGAAAACAAGAAAATTGAGAAAATGCAGCAGGACAAAGTGGACAGCAAAACCAGCGGGTTCTTCCGTCCGCTTGGAGTCTTTTACGAGCACGACTCGACTTCAAAGATGACCGGATTCCGTGCCAAAGCTGTCGGCGCTCAGTTCGGCCTCGATAAGAGTTTTGGGCCGAATCTGCTTATGGGTATCAGCGGCGGCTACAGTCATTCTTTTATCAATTTTAAGGACGGTCGCGGCGAAGGCGATGTTGATAGTTTCCGAGTTGGGCCCTACGCTTCCTACTCCAAAGACAACTTCTTTATCGATACATCAGTGAGCTTTGGTTACCACAATAATGAAAATAAGCGAGATATAAGGTTTGGCACGATTAATTACACCGCTGACAGTGATTACCATGCCTATGATTTATCGGCATATATCGGCGGCGGCTATGACTTCCCCGTCAACGATTGGACAGTAACTCCAACCACATCTCTTCAATACATATGTTACCACACTGAAAGTTTCAGGGAGACTGGGGCAGGTGCCGCCGGCCTGGATGTGGACGCAGCAACATCGCACTCCCTTCGCGGCAAGCTTGGTGTGACACTTTCGACAGTTACCGAACTACATGGAACCAAAATTGTGCCGGAATTATTTGGCGGATGGGCACATGAGTTCATAGATGATGAGGATATCAAAGCCAGATTTGTACAGGGAACCGCGAAATTTACGACCGATGTTGATAACGGCAGGGACGACAGTGTGTATTTTGGCGCCGGCATTTCCGCTTTGCTGAAAGAAAACATCTCGGCATTTGTACGGTATGAAGGCGAACATTCTTCCGGCAACGATATAAAAGCATTGAATGTCGGAATTACGGTTCTGTTTTAGATAACCCTGTGCAGAGCCGGCATGATGAACACATAGAGCGCTTCAACGCACCGGCCTTTCAGCGTCCGCATCCGAACCAAATGCGGACTTCTTATCCACGTTCTTTCGGGCTTGCCACGTTGCTGCGCTCCTTGCAGTAACATCCTGTTACATTGCATCTTTTTGTAATTTGTATTCGACGGAGTCAACGAGAGCAAGCCAGGAGGCCTCGATGATGTTTTCAGAGACTCCGACCGTGCCCCAGATTGAGGTTTTGTCCCGCGATTCGATAATTACGCGGACACGTGCGGCGGTGCCGGCTTTGGCGTTGACCACACGCACTTTATAATCGATTAAGTGGATGTCCTTAATAGCGGGATAGATATTTTTGAGGGCCTTGCGCAAGGCGGCATCAAGTGCGTTTACGGGGCCATCGCCTTCGCCGACGACGTGCTGGACTTTATCGCCGACCTTTAGTTTAACGGAGGCTTCGTTTACCATCTCACCAGAGGTGCGTTTTTCTGTGGTTACGTAATATTTCAAAAGCTCGAAAGAAGGCTTATATGTGCCGAGGACCTTTTTGGCAAGCAAGTCAAAGGAGGCATTTGCGGCCTCGAATTGATAGCCCTCATTCTCAAGCTGCTGGACATGAGTCAGGATTTCTTTGGCCAGTTTTTTATCCTGTGCGATTTTAGCCTTTTCAAGCTCAGCGAGGACGTTAGATTTGCCGCTTAGCTCGGAAATGAGGAAGCGGCGCTCGTTGCCAATGAGGGCAGGGTCGATGTGCTCATAGGTGCGTTTGTCTTTTCGCAGGGCGTCAACGTGGAGGCCTGCCTTGTGGGCGAAGGCGCTTTCACCGACATAAGGCATATTCATTACGGGGGCAAGATTGCCGATTTCAAAAATGAAACGCGAGACCTCAGTCAGGGTTTTGATTTTCTCCGGGGCCAGGCAATCGAAACCCATTTTGAAAGCAAGATTGGGAATAACGGCACAGAGATTTGCGTTTCCGCAACGTTCGCCGAGGCCGTTGACGGTTCCCTGGACGTGTCGGGCACCGGCACGAACAGCTGCTAAGCAATTGGCGGTGGCACAGTCACAGTCATTGTGGGTGTGGATGCCAATCGGCAGGGAAGAGAATTTTTCGCAGACGGCCTTAGTAATTTCGTAAATCCGGTCAGGCATCGAACCGCCGTTAGTATCGCAAAGCACCAGGATGTCGGCACCGGCGCTGGCAGCGGCGGCTAAAACCCTTATCGCATATTTGCGATTTTCCCTATAGCCATCGTAGAAGTGCTCGGCGTCGAAAATAGTCTCAATGCCGTGCTTTTTCAGATAGTTGACGGAGTCGGCACAGAGTTGTAAGTTCTCATCGAGCGAACAGCCGAGAACGGTTTTTACGTGCATATCCCAGGCTTTGCCGACCAAGGTGGCAGCTCGTGTTTTGCAGGCGAGGATGGCATTGAGGGAGGCATCATCCTCAGCTTTTGTGTCAGCCCTGCGAGTGCTGCCGAAAGCCACGATTCTGGAATTCTTTAAACCAAGCTTGGCCACTTCGGCGAAAAACTGCATCTCCTTAGGGTTGGAGGCGGCATATCCGCCTTCAATGTAATCGATGCCAAGCTCGTCAAGGCGTCCGGCGATTGAGAGCTTGTCTTCGAGGGAGAAGCTGACGCCTTCGGCCTGCATACCATCGCGAAGGGTCGTGTCATAGAGCTTTATTTTTTCCATAGCTAATCTCCAAACTTGCTGGTCGTGGTTCGCGGCTCATAGTCTATGAACACATCCGCCAGAGGCGGACAAGATTATAAACAGGACGCTATTTTAGCCCGATACGGCGGGTAAGTAAAGGGGAAAAATGGCGTACAACAGGTAGGCCTCGGAGGGCACCAGCCATAATTTTTTTTGCAAAGTTGTTGCCATTAAACTGATAATTAGATATAATTAGAAGTTTATGTAAATATTCAGAAGTAATGTAGTATATTAATAAAATGACTCTGACAAAAATTCTGCAGTTGAGTTGTGTTAAAGTTCCGCTGGAAGGCAAAGACAAGAAATCCGTGATAACAGAACTGGTGGATTTGCTCGACGCTAACGGATTACTGCTCGACAAAGACACGGTTTTAGAGGCAGTTCTGGCGCGGGAGCAAACCCGAAGCACAGGAATCGGTTCCAGAATCGCCATCCCACACGGCAAGTGCAACGCTGTTAAGGAACTGGTTATGTCGATTGGAATAGCAGGCGAGCCGATTGATTTTGAAAGCGTTGACGGAAAACCAGTGACAATTATTATCCTGCTGGTCTCACCAGCTGACCAGACCGGCCCACACATTCAAGCGCTGGCCAAAATAAGCAGGCTGATGCTTGATGAAGAATTCAAAAAGGGGCTTGAAAAATCGGCCTCAGCTGAGCAGGTTTATGAGCTTCTGGGCAATAAAGAGAAGGAGTGAAACGGCGTATCGTTTTCTTTTTCTATTAGCTGTTTGCATCATCCGTTGTTTCCCAGAGAATCAAGCCCAGCTCATAGGGGCTAACGAGGTCGGCATTTTTAGGTAAAACTCTCACGGCTACGCCCTGCCGGCCCGTTTCTCTGCAAAACATCGCGCCAACAAACCAGTGCTCACCATCCTGGCCTGTAGTTTCTTTGTAATCCATTCTCACAGCTGAGCCGTTTCGAATATTTCCCTTGGAATCTACCGGCCCGTGATAAAGCTCAACTGAGACGTCATCGGGGCTAACCTTAGCCAGCTTAACCAAGGCACGGATGGACAACTGCGAACCGACCTTAAGCCGGGGTTGCTCGAGATTTATCTGCTTGTTATCTTCACCGTTGTTAACCTGTATTTGCACATCTTTAATGGCAAATTCAGGCCAAGCCTTTTTCATATTGGACTTCCACTGCACAAAAGCCTTTGCTCTGGCCATCGCTTCGGCAGTTAAATATCGCCATCTGGCTACAGCCGGGTTATAAAACCTTTGTGTATACTCAGTAAGCATTCTGTGGGTATTGAAGCGCGGCGCTATCCACTTGATAGAGTTTCTGACTCTGTGTATCCATGCCCGCGGCAGGTCATCTGCCGAGCGGGTGTAAAACAAAGGAACAACCTCGTTTTCGAGAAGATTATAGATTGCCTGAGATTCCACCATATCCTGATAATTCGGGTCGTTGTAAGTTTGCTCTACCCCGACAGCCCAGCCCCCATCAGGTCTATAACCTTCACACCACCATCCATCCAAGGTGCTCATATTCAAAGCACCATTCATTGCCGCCTTCATACCGCTTGTTCCACTGGCTTCCATAGGTCTTCGAGGGTTATTAAGCCACACATCTACGCCGCGGACTAACATTCTGGCTACATTAATATCGTAATCCTCAAGAAAGACGATGCGTCGCTGGATATCGTATTCCGCTGCAAAGTGAATAATCTGGCGTATTATCTCTTTGCCCTCGGTGTCTTTAGGGTGAGCCTTACCCGCAAAAACAATCTGAACAGGTCTATCAGGGTTACTAAGCAGCTTTACAAGGCGTTGTGGGTCCCTAAGCAAGAGATTGCCCCTTTTATAGCCTACGAATCTTCTGGCAAAGCCAATAGTTAATGCCTCAACATCGAGGATTTCCTCAGCCCAGTTCAATTCGGAATGGTAAGTGCCTCTGCGTTTCATCTGGGCCTTGAGCCAGTTACGTGCAAAAGCAATCAGTTGGCCTTTGCACCGTTGATGTGTCTGCCAAAGCTCCTCATCAGGAATTTGATCGATGCCATTCCAAATCGACTTGTTGACAGTTTCATCGTCCCAATTCGGTCCGAGATACCTCTCATACAAAGAATTCATTTCATCTGACAGCCAGCTTTTAATATGTACACCGTTTGTAATCGAGATTATGGGCACTTCACTAACAGGAACAGCAGGCCAAAGACTTGACCACATCTCGCGTGATACCTGCCCGTGTAGTTTACTTACGCCGTTTATGTAGCTGCTGAGGCGTAATGCCAAAATCGGCATTTTAAATGACTCGCCGGCATCATCAGGAAGTATTCTGCCCAATGCCAGGAACTGCTCTCTACTTATCCCAAGAGCGGGAAGGAAGTTAGCAAAATACTTGTCAATCAGCTCAACTGAAAAATCGTCGAGACCGGCTTTTACAGGCGTATGCATCGTAAAAACATTGCCTGCCTTTGTGGTTTCAACAGCTTCAGAAAAAGTCATATTCGTGTCGTTTCGTAACTGCCGGATTCGTTCAAGTGCCATAAAAGCAGCATGTCCCTCATTCATATGGCAGATTGTGGGTTTAATATCCATTGCCGCCAAGGCCTTTAAGCCACCGATGCCCAACATAATCTCCTGGCGAATGCGCATTTCACGGTCGCCGCCATATAAACTGGTGGTAATCATACGGTCTGTGGATGAATTAGCCGGTATGTTAGTGTCCAACAGATACAATTTAACCCTGCCTATGGAAACAGACCAAACCTGGGCGTGCACAGCCCTTTCGGGTAATTCCACGCTAACGGTCAAAGGCTGGCCGTTGTCTTCCCGAACCAGCTCGAGTGGCATATTATAGAAATCGTTTTCGAGATACACCTCCTCCTGCCAGCCATCGACGTTCAAATACTGGCGGAAATAGCCTTTTTGATAGAGAAGACCAACGCCCACTAATGGAACACCGAGGTCCGAGGCGCTTTTTAAATGGTCACCAGCCAAGACCCCTAAGCCGCCCGAATAAAGAGGCAGGCATTCATGAATGCCAAACTCGGCGCAAAAGTATGCAATAATGGGCTTGGTGGATTTTGAATAAGTCTTTTCAAACCAGGTTGGCCCATCAAGATATGATTTAAGCTTTTCCTCGACCCGCTGTATTTCAGACAAAAAACCTTGATTTCCAGCTAATTCATCCAGACGCTGCTGCGAGAGACTTGCGAGAAGTTTGACCGGATTATGACCACAAGCCGTCCATAAGTTACTGTCAATGCGCTTGAACAGCTCCACAAAGTCGGTGTCCCAGCACCAAAATAAGTTCTGCGAGATACTCTCGAGAGCTTTTAAAGCATCCGGCAATGCGGGTAAGACCGTAAAACTACACACCTTTGGCATTTTTACCTCTCTAACAAAAGAGCATAAGTTAGGGACCCCGCAAGGCGGGAACCCACACAAGTGCTTATGCTGTTATAGCTTAGGGGCCCCACAAGGCAGGAACTCCCTGCGCTCTTATAAGCCTGAGGCTTATAAATTTGCACTTTTATGACCTAAGTAGTTATAATTTGTGCCGCTTTTTAATCGACAAATATAGCACCTGGCTTAAGAGCAAAAAACATAAGGAAACGGCAAGTTTGGCGGATTCTGATGGTCCGATATTTGCGTTGATTTGGGGGGTAAGTTGTGTATATCACCCAAATTGTCGGGAAACTCGCCTTTGCGAACCTTTGGTATTAAAATGGGGGAGATTTTCGTCTCCGCCGTAGGGCGGACATGAACCAAATGCGCATCCGCCTTCGCCAAGGCCTCGGCGAGACAGGGGTTTATGAGCAAACGTTCGAAAATATTCGAAACAAGCTAAAAACTGTATAGGAACGTTCGAAAACAGTATAGAAATATTCAAAAACTGAGTAGAAACGTTTGAAAATATTTGAAAATATTCAAATTTTTTGCAGACCTCCTACGCAAATGATTGAAATTCTGGCAGCCACATAAGATAAGAAGAAAAATCAGCCTCAGGAACAGTTAAAATTTTTGCTTTATTGTGGCTGCGCGAAATGGTATAATAGTGAGAAGAAAAAAATGAGAATTGGGGGGCAACGGGAGGAAAATGAAATGAGGAGGGCAGTTGTTGTCTGCGGAGTTTTTTTTCTTGCGGCTGCCTGCCAAGCAGGAATAATCTATGTGGATGTCAGCGCGCCGGGTGCGAATAACGGGACAAGCTGGTTAGATGCTTATCATTTCCTACAGGATGCGCTAACAGCAGCGGTTTCCGGCGACACCATACAAGTGGCCCAAGGCACATACCATCCAGACGCCAACACAGCATACCCAAACGGTACAGGTGACCGAGCCGCCACTTTCACATTAAAGACCGGAGTAACGGCTAAGAGCGGTTACGCAGGGTATGGACAAGCAGACCCAAATGCACGTGACATCAGTGCGTATGAGACTATTCTGAGTGGTGATTTGAATGAAGATGATGGGCCGGACTTCGCCAATAACGGAGAGAACAGCTATCACGTAGTGACAACGAATGGGACCGGCCAAGATACCATTCTGGACGGGTTTACTATAACAGGAGGAAATGCCAATCTCTCGAATTATTACGGCGGCGGGATATATAACAGTTCGGGCAGCCCGACAATAAACAATTGTTGTATCAAGCAGAACTACAGCAATGGCCGCGGCGCGTTCTATAACAGCAACGGCAATCCGACGTTAACGGATTGTATATTTTCCACGAACCGTTCGAAATACAACGCCGGCGCCATACAAAACTCAGGAGGCAATTTTGTCTTAAACAAGTGTAAATTCTTAGGCAATGAAACGCAAAACGGCTTTGGGGGTGCGGCGTATAACACCGGTATATTAACGGCAGTTGATTGCCTGTTTGCCGGCAATACTGCTGCAAATCGGACGGGCGGCGGAATATACACTGTAAGTGATGTGACATTGACCAATTGCGTTTTCACTGGTAATAGTGCTACGAATGGCGGCGGTATTTATAACAGCGGCGGAACATTGACATTAACTAATTGCACATTCAGCGCAAATTCGGCCTATGGTGTATACACACGTGATAACACAACAACTGTAACTAATTGCATATTCTGGGACAATGGAGGAAGCCAAGAGTACCACCAAATATACTTTTATAACTGCACGCGTGTCATCAATTACAGCTGTGTGCAAGGGTGGACAGGTTCTTACGGCGGGACTGGAAATATAGGCGGCAATCCTCATTTCGCTGATGCTAACGGGCCGGATGATATCTTCGGAACCGAAGACGATGATTTGACTATTCCGCTGGGCGTTTCTGCATGCATAGATGCAGGAGATAATTCGGCTGTGCCGTCCGGCGTGGTTTCAGACATAGGAGGTAATCCCCGTTTCTACAATGACCCCGAGATTGACGACACAGGACAAGGAGATCCACCAGTAGTGGATATGGGCGCATATGAAGCATATCCCGGCGACCAACCTGAAATAGGTTTGACCCTTGACCATCTGGAATTTACGACCATAGAAGGGTATACGAATCCCGACAGCCAGTTTCTCTATGTTCGTAATCGCGGGGGCGGGACTGTGAACTGGCAAGCCTCGGAGGATAGCACGTGGATGGAGGTTTGGCCAATATCCGGCAGCTCAACTGGAGAGATGGATGCAATTGAGGTCAGTGTAGATATTTCCAGCTTATCAGCAGGACATTATGAGGGAGATATTACAGTATCAGACGGTAACGCAATCAATAGCCCGCAAATTGCGGGAGTTGTATTGGATGTGAGTCCTCCCTGGAAGACCCAGATAGCATTTCCGAATGAGCCATTCTGTGCAAACGGAGTTTTTGTAAACGACCCGAGGTGGGTGAAGTTTACGATAAAGCTGGATGACCCATGCACGGTTTACTTCCAAGACAGCGAAGAGTATTTGTTTCATTATGACTGGGCCACTATATGGTTAGAGCCCTTTATTGGAATGAGCCGAAATGAATACAACCTGATAACTTTGTATGAACAAGGACAGGAGGCAGCGCTGGGGGCGGTGATAATGCCTGCCGACCCTGATATTAAGGAATATGGAATACAATTGATTCGGTATGACCCTTACACCAAAGAGGAAACGGCGGATATGTTCAATACGGTAAAGGCCAGTATCGTTGCTGAGCCGAACGTGCAGGTGTTTTATTTTCCATCATACGAGCAATTAGCCGATGCAGAGGCAAACAGCGCGTGGTTGGAGGCACAGGGCATTCCAATCAGCTCGACGGTGCGCTGGGCATCGGGGAACGCCTGTTATTCGTCCGGCTGGGCGCTGGGGACACTAAAGTATTTCGACGGCAACGAGATTCAAGCAGCATATACGGCAGGTGAGCTATTACCGGAGGACATTCTGTTAACCGATGGAGTTCCAGCGGAAGTACCATTTGTAGCCGGCATTCTGTCCCTGTTGCCATCGACGCCGAGCTCGCACGTCGCGATTCTGGCCCAGACGTTTGGGATTCCTTTCGGGCATCTGGCATTGGCAGAGGACGCCAATCTTGCGCAACAGCTTGTCGGCAGAATGGTGCTGGTAAGCGTTGGAGAACAGGACGGCGTCGGAGTCATCGGGATAAAGGACATGACGGGTCTTTTAACACAAGAGGAAATAGACCAGATACTGACGCTGAAGGCCCCGGAGGCGCTGGAAATAACAGCTATGGAAGCCTACGGCAGTTACAGCACGAGCACGAATGGTTTGGAGCCGAACAACATTCGATACTTCGGCGGGAAGGCAGCGAACTACGGGATTCTTCGGCGAGCAATCCCGTCGAACTGCCCGAACGCCGCGGCGTTTTCTTTTGAGCTTTGGAACGAGTTTTTAGACCAGCCGCTTACTCCCAGCGAAAATGTTATCGTCGCTCCGAACAGGTATGTGGTTTTCTGGGCTGATGACCAGCCGGGCCAAGGCCCAACACACGCGGAGTTTAAGCTCAGCAGAAGCGGTGAGGATATAGGTCTTTTTGATATCGATGGGACTTTAATAGATGGTTTTAGCTTCGGAGGGCAGACAACAGATGTTTCCTACGGTCGAACACCTGACGGCAATGATAGCTGGTCTTTCTTTTACGGCGGCGATATAAGCCCGAACGCTCCGAATCCCGGAGGGGCAGGCGTTACGGGGGCGGGATTATTCATCAATGAGTTTATGGCCGATAACGATACCATAGTTGCCGATGAATATGGTGAGTATGATGACTGGATTGAGATATATAATTCAGGTTCGACAACCGTTGACCTGGGCGGTATGTATCTGACAGACGACCCTAAAGACCCGACCAAGTGGATGATATCTGTCGGCATTAGCGGCAGCACCCTTCGCGAGGAGATAGCTAACAGACTGTCTGGTTACACGTATCCGCCTTCGGACCTTGGTGCATTATCGGCGGACCTTGCGGCCATACGCAACATTATCACCAATCCCAATATAACGAGTTTCAGTCCACAGATGGAGGATGCAATAATAGCTATTCTGCAGGACCCGAACAATAACTTTGACCCAAACAGTAATATTCGGTTCAGGAGTTCGACGAATGTGGAGGATGCCAACCGGTTTTCGGGGGCGGGTCTGTATGACAGCTACAGCGGATGCCTTGCGGACGATTTGGACGGGGACGAGAGCGGGCCGTGTATTTGCGACCCGAATGAATCCAATGAGCGAGGAGTTTTCAGGGCGATTCAGAAGGTATTTGCGAGCTTTTACAATGAAAACGCATTTCTTGAGAGACTGCGTCACAGTGTCGACGAGAATGACGTTGGTATGGGGATGCTTGTTCATCATTCGTTTCCCGATGAGTTTGAGCTTGCCAACGGGGTAGCCACTCTTGAGCGGAGGGAAGATGATCCGAACCGATATATTAAGCTGGTGACACAGAAAGGGGCAGTATCAGTGGCGAATCCTGAGGACGGCTCGATACCTGAGGAGGTAAGCGTCCTTTACAAGTCTGAAAGTGAGGTTGAAATTACTCTGGCGCGGTCGTCGAATCTTGTGATACTGGGCGAGATGGTGATGGAGTGGCAGAACGACTACAATGACCTGACCGGCCTGCTTATAGCGGCCTCAGAGAAGTTTGAACAGGTAACCAACAAGACGGCATATATTCTTGACTTTGAGTATAAAAAGGTTGCGGCCGGCGGAGCTGCGATACCTGCAGGCGGTCTTGTTGTCAAGCAGATTCGCGAGATACCTGAATATGGGGAGTCGATGAACGTCAACACGGCATTTCTTGTCAACGAGCCGATGACTTACGTTACGTTTCAAGGGGAAGGCAATAGTGTTTATTCGAAACACTGTCTAAAGAACCGGTTGACGCTCAGCACAAAAAATATGTGGATGACACCTGAAAACATGGCAAAAAGTTTCTATGGCGTTGTCAGTATAGAGTATGCCGCGGACGGTAGAATAAGGACGATAACAGGCCAACTTCCGCTACTGCCAAGCCAATCGCATACATTCACGGGCACGACAGCTACCGACGGCTGGATAATGCACCATTTATGCAATCCGCGCGCGTACACACTGACCACCCAGAACGTTAAGACACAGGTTGGACCTGCCGAAAGCCCCATAGTAACGCTGAGCGATTTCGGTCAGCCGATGCAAGGGTACATCAGCAGATTAAAGATTGGAGCCGATTATGCCCGGCCGCTGTGGTCCGGGGGGCCGAGCGGGGGCGAGATACGAATCGTTAGTCTGGAACTGACAGATTACCTCTTTCAGGAGAGGTCGTTCACAGATTCAGGTATCACAATCACGACAACTTTTTACTATGCATACTGGGAATCGATGATACTTACTTATCCAGTGTCTAGTTTTGTCGAGACGACGATTACCGGCCTTACGACGCAGCCGATTGTTCTGCATGGGTATTACTCACAAACATATCATCCCAACCACCACAATTTCGGGGAGCACTTTCTCTTTGAGCCGCGATTAGAGCCTGGGATTTCGCAGAGCATTATTGACCAACTTGAGGCGCAAAACATTCAACTTATTTATTTCTACAACGATTACTATGGTCCGAGTATCTCGACTTTAAGTTATGAGGATATACCGTTCCTTGTTTCTGATATTGACGACGATGGCGATGTTGACTTATCAGACTTTGCGAGATTGGGTTCAAGATGGTTTGACGTTGGGTGCGATGAATGCGGGTCGGCGGATTTGACCGGTGATGGGCGAGTGGATATAGATGACCTGTATGAATTCACGCAAGAATGGCTGGAAGAGTTATAAATGCGTCGACACAGTAGTTATGCGAGTCTGAAATTGCTCTTCGGCGAGGTAGGTTCATGGGGGAAATATAAAACAATATCCGAGCAGTAGGCAACACTTAGGGCATGCTGCGAACACAAACAAGTCGTTAAAGAGAACCCCAAGATAAACTTGAGGGCTGACCGTTTAGGCCCTGCCGAGAGACTTCAGATACTTCTTTGATTTTTTAAGCCCCATTCTGGAAGCTTTTTTCTTCACGGCATCTGTTTTGCGTCTGAGCTGAGCAGCTATCTTAGAGGTCGGGTTGGCAGGGAAAAGCTTTTTGAGCAGATTGACGTCACGGGTTGTCCAGAGCTTTGGGGCTTTTCTCCTTTTTGCGACTTTTCTTTTCTTTGCCATTTTATAGCTCCTTTTGCTAAATGTATCCGTTTGGGTCTGCCCCTGCGGTGTTGTAACTGCCTGAAGTATAATCTATGGACAGCGTTTCACGATGTCAAGGTTTTTTAACGATTTCGAGGTGGAAAATGTCATCAACAACGGCCAGCAAAGGCAGGCGGCCTGCCAAGGCAGTTTGATTTGCCGCTGCACTTTACAGAGAGAAGTTTTTGTGTATACTTAAACCGGCTATGGCAGAGATTAGAGAAAATTCGGTGGGTATCGTCAAGACAGAAACGATACGTGTTG
The DNA here is from genome assembly GCA_964471015.1 of uncultured Pirellulales bacterium. Lineage (GTDB taxonomy): Bacteria > Planctomycetota > Phycisphaerae > Sedimentisphaerales > Anaerobacaceae > CAYYFT01. Next base: position 15,918 of record CAYYFT010000004.1, read on the forward strand.
TCGAACAGGACAAGCCGCTGGAGTTAGAAAGCGGCAAGAGATTAGGGCCTATCGATGTGGCATACGAAACATACGGGGAGCTTAACGATACAGGCGATAACGCCGTCTTGATTTGCCATGCTCTGAGCGGTAATGCCCACGTTGCGGGTGTAAACAGTCCCGATGACAGGAAACCCGGCTGGTGGGACGTTATGGTCGGGCCAGGCAAAGGCATCGATACAAATAAGTATTTTGTTATTTGCTCAAACTTTTTAGGCGGCTGCAGCAGGACAACGGGGCCAAGCTCGACTAACCCTAAGACGAGCAAGGCATACGGGCTGGACTTTCCGATTATAACTATTGCGGATATGGTAAAAGTTCAAAAGCTGCTGCTGGACAAGCTGGGGATAAAGAAACTTCTGAGTGTAATCGGCGGCTCGATTGGCGGGATGCAGGTTTTGCAGTGGGCGATTGCATATCCCGACTTTGTTCAATCAGCGATTGCGATTGCGACGACGACGCATCTTGGCGCCCAGTCGATAGCGTTCGATACTGTAGGGCGAAACGCGATACTGGCAGACGCTAATTTTTCCGACGGGCAATATCACGGCGAAAAAGGCCCGGACAAAGGTCTGGCCATTGCGCGAATGATTGGTCACATAACGTATCTGTCGGAACAGGGTATGCGTGCGAAATTCGGCCGAAAGCTGCGAAACGCCGACAAGTATAGTTACGATTTCAACAGTGAATTTGCGGTTGAGACATATCTGGACTACCAGGGGCAAAGCTTCGTGGAAAGATTCGACGCCAACAGTTACCTTTATATAACCAAGGCGGCGGACTACTTCGACCTTCACAAAGACTACGGGTCGTTAGAGAAGGCCTTTGCAAAAACGAAGTCGCGGTTCCTTGTAATTAGTTTCGCAAGCGACTGGCTCTTTACGCCTGAGCAGTCCAGAGACATAGTCAATGCGCTGGTCGCCAGCGGCAAAGACGTCAGCTACTGCGACATCGCCTCGCCGTACGGTCACGACGCCTTCTTATTAGAGCCTGAAACGCTCGGTTCATTCGTCGGCGGCTTTCTCGATGCGACACATCAACCCGGTGTAAGGGTTGCGAAGCGAGAGGCGAAATACAAGACGGATGATTTCAAACAGGACCAAGGGACACGTGTTGACTACGAGCTGATAGAATCGCTGATAGAAAGGGACAGCACGGTTTTGGACATCGGCTGTGGCGACGGGAAATTACTTGCGAACCTTACAGCAGAGAAGAACATAAAGGGCAGAGGTATCGAGCTTCAGCAGGAGCTTGTCCTGAGTTGTGTAGATTGCGGGCTGTCCATTATCCAGCACGATATCGAACTGGGCCTGGAGAATTATGCCGATAAGAGCTTCGATTATGTGATACTGTCGCAGACGCTGCAGACGGTGAAAGAGCCGGAGAAGGTTTTTAAGGAATTGCTTCGAGTGGGGAAGAAGGTGATTGTCAGTTTTCCTAACTTTGCACACTGGCGGTGCAGAGCGCAAATGATATTTCTCGGTAAAGCGCCGGTAACGGGGCAACTGCCCTGCAATTGGCACAATTCGCAGAATATACACTTTTTGTCGCTGAAGGATTTCGACGAGTTCTGTAAGGAGCTCGGGGTCAAAGTAGAAAAGAAGATTCCATTGAGTAAAGCACGGCTGGCGCCGGTGAGATTTGCGCCGAATTTGTTCGCTGAGCAGGTAATCTACGTAACCAGCAAAGAATAATTTTAATTCGACATTGTCGCAAAGGCAGGAATCCAAACCTTGCTGTTGCGTCCTCCAGTTCGGCCGTTATTACTATTTACTTCGTGGCTTCACCCCTGCGTAATACTAATGCTCCTCATTGCGGCTTACGGAAACAACGGCAACTAGCCCTTCAAGCTAAATTTCTTGTTGCTCTTACCACAACAACAGCATAAAATCAGTCTAAAATTTTCGTGTATTATGTTGGCATAGCGATATTCGACTTCAATATGAGTGAGATAATTACATTTATCTTGGACAACTACAAACAGCTTAGACCTGTGGATTGGTTTCTTATTGTAGTTTTAGTTCTCTTTCTTGCTACTTTAATCTTTATCATTCTGCGATGGTTATTTAAAGGTCGTTTTGAGGCTCAAAAAGGTTTGCTCGAAATAAAGGACTCAACTATAGGTGCATTGCGCGAAAGGCTTAATGTCCTTCACGAAGAGAACGAACTTTCTAAATGTGAGGTAGAACAAACCAATAGCATGTTAACAGAATGGCGTACTAGGGCATCAAATGCAGAGGATGCCCTTGAGCATCGAAGAAAATTAACTAAAGACTTTCTTGGCTTTTCAACAAACGCAGCATTCGCCATTCTGATTCAACAGTACTTTTTAGCTCTTTACAGACGCTTGGAAATCGTCCGGGATTTCTTCAATCTATATACAAGCATGGATATTGATAAGAGACTTCCAAGAACCACATCTCGTTTAGAAATTGAGAAGATGCTTAAGGCTATAGCATTCCGATTACGGAAGACAGATGAAGCTTTTAATAACCTAACGGGTTTCTTTAACAAAGGCACTACAGACCCAAGTGTTCGAGTGAATATAAATGAGGTTTTATCTGAGTTTAAACCTAAAGAGATTTCTCAGTTACTTGACCAAGTTATTAATCTGATAGTAGAGCCATTAGATCACATTGAATTACTCACAAAGAAGACTCTTGGTAGTACTCGCCAGATAACCGGAGAATCCTAACGAGCGACCTAAGCCATGTAGTTTAAAGACCGTTGCTTAACTAGTCATTTCGTATCGAATCAGACCCGTTCTTCTTTTTTTCAAAATCTGCTTGTGCTGCCTCCTGCTCGGATACTATTTTTCCCGTATGCTTGCGCATACTTACTGTTCGTTTCCGACTCGCGGGCATCCAGCGGTACTGTGCAAAAAAGTGTTGTGAAAATCTAAGAAATCACGTGAGATTTCGTGAGCATGGCAATGGCTGTTAAATATGTGCTTTTAACTTTGCCTTATTGGATTGATATAGTGAAATAAGATCCTCCAAGGAAGACCAATCCACATTGCTAATATCATTGAGAATTTCAAGTATTTTGGTTTTAAGCCCATCCGTCAAGACTTGTGCTCTTTCAGTTAAAACAGGAGTGTCATCATAGAAGATAGATAACTCGTGAAACAAACCTTTAAGAGTGAAGAACACTAATTTATGTTCACCTGTTTGAATAAGCTCTTCGGACGTGCTCAACAGTTCAAGTAGGTTGGTTTCGCAAAAATCCTTGTTTACTAAAGATATTAGTTTCTTGAGTGTTGACATTCGAATTAATCTCCCCAAGTTTTGTTGAGTCCAGTAATTCATCAATGGTGAAAATCGCATTGACCTCATATCCCATTTCTCTTATTTTTTCAGTACCACCTTCTAGGCGATCAACTAAAGCAACCACCATTATGATATCGCACCCAAATTCTCTAACAGCCTCAATAGCTTTTACTGTTGAAGTGCCGGTAGTTATAACATCATCAAGAATGACAACTTTGTCCTCAACATCTAGATTGCCTTCGATGAGTCTTCTTTTTCCATGCTTTTTTGCTTCCTTTCTCACGGAGAAGCCTTTTAGTGGGTAATTTTCGTTCAACGCAGCAATTATTGTTGAGATTGCTATGGGATCAGCACCCATTGTTAAGCCACCTACCGCTGAAATTGCTTCACCTTTGCCTTTGATGATTTGAAAAACCAGTTTTCCCACCAGAGAAACACCACCTGAGTCAAATGTAGTTAGTTTTGAGTCGACGTAATAACGACTTTTTTTGCCGGAAGACAAAGTAATTTCACCATAAGAAACAGATTTTTCTCTCAGGATTTTCAAAAGCCGTAATTTGTCGCTTTGCATAGAAAGATACCCTATTAAAATCGAAGTTCAGGCTATTTTAGCTCTTCACGAGCTTTCCCGAAAGCAATTTTAGGTGTAGTGCCGAACTTTCTAATATAGTGAAACGCCTTTTCAATTACAAGTAAATCCTTTTCAGAAAACTCGCTATATTCATTCTTGCCTCGAGTGTGTTTCCGAGGATTTACATATCCCATTCTAACATAATATGCTAACTGATCTCTGGTCAAACCAGGAATCTTGTCAATTATATCTTTTGGTGCCATTTGGAGAAAGCCTATTCGCATTTGTACAAATACAAGTATTTATATGAATACTTACTCAGATGAATAGCAAGAAAAATATAAAATTTTTTTGTTTACCCACGTTTTTCTCCCGAATAGCCCTATAAACCCCAATTTTTATGCCATTTTCTAATTCTCCACAACCTTTAATTTAACATATAATTTATTGCGTTTCCGCTTTCTTAAGCCTCCGCGGCTTGTGTCTTAGGTGCGCCTGAGCGGGGTATAAATCAATCAAAAGCGAGGGTAGTCAGTAAGTAAAATCGTCAAATCCGAAAATTTCTTTACTTCTTCTCCTGTAATTACTTATAGGCTTTTCGCTCCCGAAAAACACCCGAATTTTCGCATCAAACGCGCACATTCGTCCAATTGTAGAGAGAACGATAGTCTGTTCTCGAAACTGAAACTCTTTAGGAGACTGCGAACAATGCTCTAAAGGCCTTAATTCCCAATTCACTAATTCGCTAATCAACTCCGCCTCAGACGGAAGCGGTTGTTTTCTGCGCTGAAAGGAAAAATCAATCAAATTGTACAAAATTATGCAAAACGAACCCAATTTTCAACATGCAAAGATGAACATAACCCATTGTAAGTCAAAGGATTATTGAAATTTACCGCGATGCTGAAACGAACCCAAAACGAACCCAATTTCAAAGTGGCGGGATTTTCGATTTTCACGTTCTGAACTTTGCGGGGACTTCAAGACCGTGGGTTGTCATCAGTTTGGAATCGGACATTATTTTTTCGGCGGGGCCATCAGCGATGATGCGGCCTTTGTCGAGCAACACGGCCCGGTCGGCGACTGCGGCGGCGAAATCCATATTGGAAGTCGTGATGATGAGGGTTTGGGAGAGGCCTGCGAGCAGCTTTATAAGATTGTTTCGGTTTCTTGGGTCGAGACTGCCGTCGGGTTCGTCGAGGGTGATTATCTTAGGGGACATCGAGAGTATAGTTGCAATTGCAGCGGCCCTTTTCTGGCATAAGAATATGGGAGCTGCGCTACTTGGCAACCACAATCCGAAAAAAATTATTTTATTCAGACTAACGAATTAATTTCCTACTCATAACCATTCGATAATTGGTCTGCATACTATCTGAGTTTTTTAACGTTTGGAACTTAAATTCCTCATTCCGGTGCAGTGCATTCCAGCCAGTGTAAAGCGAGAGTCGCAAAATCCAGCAAGTCAACGTGGCAGTCTTGGTTCAGATCGCCGGGCGGATAAGGATGATTCGGGTCGCCACATTGTGGCTGCTGCTGCACCGCGTAACCGATTATAGTCTCTCCTACAATTCCGTCGGTGGTCATTGCCATAAGTGGATTCGTCCAAGCTGGGTGCGCTTCGCCCTGTGCGAAAAGCAGATAGGCAGCATCCTGCGGCAATACCGGCGTCACTTCTTCTAACAGCCACGACTCGAATTCTTCTGACGTGCCGGCAAAGTAACCTAACGGGTCGTTGAGCGTGGTCATGGCCATCCCAGTTGTTGTCAGCTCGCTGACTGGAATAATGAATCCGCTCCACTGATAGTCATTGAACGTCATATCAATGCCGCCCGAACCTGCAAAAGGTGTGTCGTAGTACCAATCAAAACTGATTCCAAAGGCCCAATTTGCCGCTGCCGATGCGGCGTATACTCCGTCGTTTGGTATTCCATCAACCGAACCGTGATTTCCATCGGCTGCCGGGTCGCCGGACTGAACCAGCCACTGCTGCGCAACAGGTTTTCCCCGGGCAACGTAACCTCCAAACGCTAATGATATAATCTCCACCATTCCGCCTGCGTAAAGGTCCATCTCCAGCGTTACTGAACCCGTCATCGAATGGATCCCCTCGGCGTAGCCGGGCGGATAATCGGGCTCTGATATGCCTACCGGATTCATAAAATTGAAACTAAAACAACCGTCAGGATTGAATGTGCTACCTGTGATATCATCGGCTGTCTGCAAAAGGTGGTCGCCCGAAACACAGGGATCCCCCTTCGGCTGAGGCAGTAAGTGCACATTGTTCGGATGTACAACTAATTCAAACTCCACAGAAGCTGCCGGCACATCCGCTACCAGTAGCATTGTCAGTAAAATAATAGGTACCAAATTTATTGTTTTCATAACCACTCCTCCTAAGAAGATAATTATTTGTTGTGCTCTAATGCCCCCTGTTCATACGGATATTGACTGGTGTTATTATCTGCATTTTCGTCGTGATGCGTGTGACCGGAATGATGGTGGCTGTTGAGATGGCGTCTCACCCAGTCCGGCACGGAAGCCTTAGGATAACTGTCAAAATTGGGAATGTACGGTTTGATATCGAGTACAGGTGTGCCGTCCAGTGCATCCAGGCCCTTTACGATAACCTCGCCGCTGTCAGTAGAAAAATTCAGCAACTCGACGACAGACATTCCAACGGGATTGGGCCTAACCGGCATCCTTGTAGCAAATAATTTCACGTGTGGTGGTTTACGATGGTTCTTTGGCATTTTCCACTCTTTGGCCTTATGTACCCAGAACGAAACAATGATGTGCGAATAGCCGGTCAAGCCACCTAAGCCCTTAGCATACCTGGGTAAAAGGCGAATGTACGAAGTGTCTGCTGTCCATCCTGTGTGCGTGTGGGGCACATCTTTAGTTTTGGTATAAGCTGACTGTACGTACCCTATCGTCCGAATAGAGAACGAATCTAAAGCTGCCGCACTTGGATTGTTATTTGGCCTTTTCATCTTTTGCTCTTCACGGTTGTGATTGATTTGCTAACCAGCAACCCAGCAACCATTCCCAAAACTATGTTGATTACAACAATACTTCCCACTGTCAGAGCCAAATGCTCACTACTTCCTGAAATCGGCCTCATCAGAATTGTCCAGAAAGACAAGGCGAGCAGGACCCTTGCTCCACAAAGGCTGCCGCCGGTTAATATCAAGCTTAATTTCCGTGATGGCAGTTGCCGCAAGTACCACCAAATCAGGTCTCCTGCAACACCAGCTAATAGCGGCACAACCAGTGACATTGGCCACCAACCGCCAATACCAACCGCCAGTTTTGTGCTTACCTCGGCTATCCCAGCGATGGTTAACGCCCCGAAGCGGTCTATTCGAAGCAGAATCACCAGCAGAATGAATGCGCGTGGCAGTGCTGTGATTATCGAGCCGGACATCGGAATCGGCCAGGCCAGATGGAACGTTCGTCCCAAAAGCGGCCCGACTCCGACCAAAGCTATACCACCGACAACCGCGAACAGTAATTCCCGCCAAGTCAGGAAATTGACTTTTCCCTTAATACCTGTTAGTGTTGGCCTCTGTAGATTTAATAAGGTTGTTCGTAACATTGTTTGTCTCCCATTCATAATTATTATTTGTTTCAAAACGCGCCAGGCGTCCTGTGCCGGACAAACTGTACGCTATTATCTACAAAAAGGACGTTCCTGCCGCCACCCCAGCCACCTTTCTCCATATGTGGAAAAACCGGCACGTTTTTACGGACCCAGTCGCTCATAAGCCACCGGCTTGGCGGTGAACTATCTTTCAAAATGTGAGGGTATTCGGAAAGACGTAGCGGTAGTGGCATACGTGTATCCCGCCACTTTATAGAGAAATATTTGTAGCTGATGTAAGAGCGTGCCCAATTCTCGTCCGTATTAATGACCGAATCACCACCCGGCCCACCATATTCATCGCTCTGGGCATAGAATTCTACCATCGCTGCACTGGGGCAGTAGAATATGTTGCGGTCGGCCAGATACTCCGGGAAAAGACTGCTGACCAAAATCGATTGCGGGTTACCGCAAAGCTGCTCAATCGGATACCACCCATTGTTATCTATAGCATACATTCTCAGGGTGAAACCTAATTGGCGTAGGTTGTTTGCACAGGCGACCCTGCGTGCCTGTTCCCTACCCCTTCCTAATGAGGGAAGGAGGATAGCCATTAGCGTTGTTATGGTTGCCATAACCACCAGCAATTCAGGAAGGGAATATCCAAGTGACAGATTCGGTATGTGAGAATTTTGCCTCTTTATGGTTCTCATGCCTCTTGTATTTTCTACTTTTCTTGTTGTTTGTTGTCTGAATTTGCGCATAAAAATCGTAAAATCGCGTTACCGAAACATAAGAATATAGGAATCGTGCTACTGCGCCAACAAAAAAATTTGATTCTTTCAAAAAAAATTTTATCGGATAAAATAGCACTTGAGCAGTCAGAAATTAGCATATTGGCTTCGTTGCCGGTCACAGGAGAATAAAAATGAGTCAGGTTGAGCGAATAGGGGTATCGCTGGATAAGAAGCTGCTTTCTGCATTCGATAAACTGATTGCCAAACAGGGCTATCAGAGCCGGTCGGAGGCTATACGCGACCTTGTCCGCCGGCAGCTAAGTAACGAGCGCGTGGGCGACCCAAAATCCAAAGCGGTCGCCGCGGTGCTTTTGGTTTACGACCATCATTCAACCAAGCTGATGGAAAAACTGACCAGCCTCCAACATTCACACCTTCTGCAAACAATTTCCTCCATTCACATTCACCTGGACGAGCATAACTGCCTGGAGGTAGTTGTGCTGCGGGGGCGTGTGGGTGAAATCAAAAAAACGGCAGAAAATATAGTAAGTATAAAGGGCGTCAAGCTAGGGCGGATTAACTTTGTCGCTACAGAGCAGGACGGCGATTAAGTCTTGACAAACGACGCCGAAACCTGCTTTAATATATTCGGATTTGGGGCGATTGGCTCAGCTGGTTAGAGCGCACGGATCACACCCGTGAGGTCACAGGTTCGAACCCTGTATCGCCCA
>CAYYFT010000005.1:0-19185 GCA_964471015.1 uncultured Pirellulales bacterium
TGGCGTGGCCAACGGCCCTGTGTTGAGCAATGAGTGCCAATGTGCCGTGCTCTATTTGTTGTAGCAGGTCGGGTATGCCATCGGGGTGGTGAATATCAACGAAACTGGTTTTCTGGTCGACGGTCGTTTCGTCTCTTTCAGGGCGGAAGGTTTCCCAAGTCTGAACCAGATTTAATACCACGTGATAATGTGACGGAGTTCTAATATCGAAATCACCGGCGTCGAACCAGCCACCGATGTTGAGGCCGGGGATATGCTCTCCCTGTTTAAAGGGAGTATCAGTTGTCGGGCCCTGGGAATATAAATCAAAATGCTTGTGATTTACGGGTGCCTGCAGGGCATCATCAAGATGGGCGGCACCGTGCCAGACGCGATAGGCTTCGTTGACAAACATATGGTCCATTTGCACCGGAAAGAACACATCGAGGGTTGGGTGCCAGGCGTTTTCATAAATATCCGACGCTATTCTAAACGGCTTTGTGCGCACATCGCCGTATTCAATAATATACAGCCCGTTTTCTTTTACCGGCGTGAAATCAAAGGTAGAATAATTATACCTGAGATACCTGCCCCATTTTTTTACTCCGCTCTGATATTTTTCCACGAATTCGCCGGTATCTGTGACTTTCAGTAAGCGGGCTGATGTGAGGGGGCGGTCATTTTTGTCGAGTTCTATGACCGCAACTTTTTTTTGGTTGGGATGGTATCCAAGCTGCGAATGAGCAATTACCGGCGAACGGATCCAACCCGGAATGGTGTTAGCTGTAAGGAACCATTCAATAACTTTGCCGGATTTGCCTTTTGGTAAAGGAGAGCGGACAACAAACCAGCCATTCTGAGCTTTGTTGCGGCCGTCAAACAATAAGAGGTCTCCATCTTTAGCTTCGATGGTAACACACCGGGCTGGGTCTTCTGGGGCGAGGACAAGGGTTTTACCTGCTGCAATCGGTTTCGGCTCTGTAGTACCCGAGGTGTCAACTGCCATTGGGCCGGAAGGGTAGAGTGGGAAGGTCCCGCTGCTATTATCCATCAAATATGTTTTTTCAAAATAAGCCGATGGTAGAAGTTCGAGATTAAATCCGGCACAGCCCAGAAGCTCCTGCGGAAGCGGCTTTTCAAGATTGACGCTCAGGAGTATGCCTCCATCGCGTGCTTGGGCTTTTACCGTATAATCAAAGTCGTAGTCGGGATAAGTTAAAGATGCTTCAATACTATTATCCTCTCTATTTACTCTTCGTTCTACAAGCTGGGGGATTGGATCCCATTGCTGAGGTGTCGGGTTGAGCCGGACATCTCCATTGGTTGCAGTTCGGACTTCGTGGTGAATAATTTCAATCCCGCTTAATTTAGAATCATCAAAGAAGTTGACATCATACCAGTTACTGAAGACCAGCACATTAAGGCCGCGGGTCTCAAAGTAGTCGAGGTCATTCAGTTTCAGTGCGTCCGCGGTATGATTTGTTTGGCTGCAGCCGGAAAATACAAAGACAATTGCTGCGCTTAGAAAAAGTGCTGATACCAGTATGCTTTTAGAAGATAGTTTGTTAGCGTTCATAGTTTTTTCAAATTCTTTCAAAAATAGACCATAGACCAGGATTTAGTCGGGCGACAAGAATTTACTATTTGTAATTGATTCATTCCCGAACGCGTGTTTCTTCGGGGCCGAGGTAAGACAATTTGAGTCCTCCTAAATCAATTATGATTTTGTCAAATGCCGTGCCGGTATCGACCATCCAGATTTTGAGGGTATGCTTTCCGGGTTTGTTTATGTAGTGCCTTGTAATATTTTTTGAAGCGTTCCGCCGGACGTTTTCCATCCACTGGGTACTATACTCAGGGGCACTGAAATCTACAATTTGCCGCGGCTCATCATCAATGGAAATGCCATAATGCGCATTTCTGAAGCTGTTGATTGCAAAGACAGGCAGGACAAAGGAATGAACCTCGACCACGCCGGAGTTATACGTATAAATATCATATTCGAGATGCGCAGAGGTGTCGTACCACGGATTTATCCGGTTGGCGGTTACCGGCAGTATTGTAACGGATTTTCCAGTCAGTCCAAGACCGTCGATGGTCTCCCAGGACATAAAGGGTTCGGTGATTTTCCGGCTATAGTTTTCGGCGGAAATGGAAATGACCCCGTTTTTCTCAACAAACATACCCTTTAACTCATCCCTGGCGGGCGTGGCGGGATTGAAACAATCTACATAAACTGTCTCTTCACGGCCTGCACCCTCAATCTGAATTTGGCCTTTTAACATCTCCCGCTTTGGGGCCAAGGGCCAATCGATGCTCACAAAGATACGCTCCTGTGTAGTAACTTCTCCTTTGGACTTGCTCAGTTTAATCCAAGCCTGATTTGGAGCGGCTTTGAATTCGAAAGGCGTTTTTCCTTTGTTGAAGATTTCGATGAAATATTTTTGGTCATAGATTGAATTGAAACAGGGCAATGTAAGAGCAGAGTCGATGCCTTTATTCGGCATACAGCCTTCTACAAAAAGACCCATCCGGGCTTCCTGCGGCACCTCAATGTTTTTAAGCGGAGGCATACGATAGTAAACAGCCGTTCTATGCTGCCGCCAGGACATCATATGTTTCCATTTTCCATCCAGCAACCGGTCGTATTGTTCGGTGATGTCCCGGATTTTGTTATAATAATTTTTCACTTCCAGCGCGATATCATTAGTGCTGTTTCTTTGCTGTTGTGCGTACCATCTGTTCTTCTGGGCCAGCAGTATTTTGTGGTTCATATAGTTGGCAGCTACGACCGGGTAATAGACCAGCTGGAAATAGGCGGGCTTTAAATTGTCCGGTATTTTTTTGTAGAGTTCGACTGCTTTATCGCTGATTTCCTGGAAACGCTCGAGCCGTCTTTGGGCTTCTCTATAATTGACGAAGCTGTATTCGGTGTCCTCCCATAACTCTGACATATTACTAAAGCTGAATTGTTCGCCAAAACTCATAAATTCCGGTTTTCTTTCAAATGCGAGGGCGTAAAACTCTTTCATAACGGCTGTCAGCTGCTCTGAGTGTTCCTTGCCAAAAATGGATGCCAGCCATTCGGAAAGGTGAGATGATACATTGCTATGATTCACTTCGTTAATATCCCATGCCAAATCAAGAAAGAAGCTCATTCCGTATTCGCAGGGTTTGATGTCCCCGACGTTGGCTATCCATACCCGCCGGGTGTTAAAATTATAGGCCTTTGTCATCTCCTCCCAAATCAAAGCCGGTGGCGTGGAAAATAACCACAAATACTCATGGGGCGGTCCCAGATAACTGAGATGATAATAGACGCCTGCACCTCCGGGCCGTTTACGTTCGAGGGGGTTGCTCAAGCGGCGGATGTATCCGAAATTGTCATCAACCCACATCAGCGTGACATCTTCAGGAACCTTTAAGCCGTTGTTATAAAGTGTCAGGACTTCTTTATAAGGGATGAAAACCTGGGGGGTTTCGGTAATTTTTTTATCTATGTGTGTGGTCAGAATTTTCCGTTGGTCAGCAAAGACCTTTTCGAGCAGGGCGATTTGCTCTTCCAGTTTCAAATTGCCCCTCATCTCCCGGTCGTGCATCCCGCGAATGCCAACAGTATAGACATTCTCAAATTTGCCGTTTTCCGAGACACGTTTATCCAAAACCTTATAAACATTTTCTTTGTTGGTATCGTACCGCCACTCACCCATCTTTTCCGTATCCCATTCGGTAGCATTATTGAACAAAAGCGGTTCGCAATGGGCTGAACCCATAACTATGGCGTAATCATCGGCGACTTTCTTGTTGTCCGGGTAATAATTGAATGGTTTGGTGCATTCGTGCATTGCAGGCCAGCAATGGTTTGCTTTCAATCTTAAGAGGAGTTCAAAGACTTTCTCATAGGTTTTAGGGCCGATGTCCCCCAACTCAGGGTCAAACGTTTTGGATGCCCAAGGCTTGAGGCCCCAGTCTTCATCGTTGATAAAGATACCTCTATACTTTACCGAAGGTGGGCCATCGGAGTAAAATCCCTTTTTGATTGCCAGATTTTCCTTTTTCTGAATAGGTACATCCGCCCACCAATACCAGGGAGAAACTCCGATTTGCTCCGACAACTCATAGATGCCATAGGCAGTTCCTCTTCGGTCGCTGCCAAAAATAACCAAAGCGGAGTCAATATTTCCATAGGGCTTTTCGACAACCTGTAAAGCATACGTCTCCCATTGCCCGGAGATGCCAGCAGGGTTGATTTTGCCTTGTCTGATTAGTTCATCTATAAGCTTGTTGTGTCCAATAGTCCCAACAATTACAACACTACCTTTGATTTTTGATAAGTCGGTGTAGACCTGCGGTGTCACACCGGTGACGCTGGTAATATCTTTAGCGAGATGACTGGATGCAATTTCAACGACTTTATAGTCATTCGGGTCGTAGAAAATACCGGCGGAGGTGTTATTATAAACAAGTTTGAAGTCTCCTCCTTCGTAATTCTGTTTGACAATGTCGCTGATTTTTGCATTTACGGAACAGCAACTTACCAACAAGAAAAAAGCTATTCTAATTGTTGTTTTCATTTTCAGTGCCTCTACATAAGTTATATTCTTTCACGGCAAAATATGTTTTACTGCCGGCAACCTTTGGTATGAGCCATCAAACAACTCTCCAAAACCGAACAGATTATACCCTGTTTCGGTCGTATCGAAAGGAGTTTTTTTGTGGCTAAAGGAGAATCAATAAACGTCCCATAAGTCAGCCGGTCACTTCAGCAGTTCTGGTTTTCGGCATAAATCGGCCATTAAAGAGAAGTGGCGGACGGATTATACCGAAATCTCCGGTTAGAATTATTTTCGAAAGAAGGGGTCTATCAAATGGATATTGGAGACTGGCTGTTTACACCGAACTGTGGGCTAAATGAGCAGATAGCCCGACAGATTTTTGACATTCTGCCCGAGCGGGGCCTTATTATGGTAATTATGGATAGAGATGGTAACTGCTGGTTCAGCAACTCTGAAGAATTTTCCAAGCTGAACATCAGCGAGTCGTTTTTGAGAGAATTCTGCGCCAAAGTCGATGATGGTGCTGAGCCGGTTGTAACACAAGTAAACGACTGCAGCATTATTGCCGCACAATTAGCTACTGAGCGGACCGATTGCGGCTATGTGATTGTTGCTCTGCCGCAATGCAGTCCAGAATCGGCCTTGATAAACATTGACCTTGTCGAAACATTACTCAATCAAACCGGTTTGATAGCCAGGCTGATTGAGAAGAATAATCTCCTTTATGAACTTCAAATGAAGCAACTAAGCTTGTACACCCAGAGCGAAACAGCCTCAAATTGACTATAATTCTCCACTTTCCTGAAATCCACAAAAACAGTCATCATCAGCAAAAGTTTGATTGCGTTTAAGTACACAACGGCTATAATCCGTATTGCATATTCCGCTGGAGGCGGATAAAGTTATATTGGGTGATGCGCGCTACGCACGATAGATGAGCAGAAGTTGAGGAAAAAATGAAATTTCAGGTTTTTAAAGACGGCAAGGTTGTTGATAAATTCACGCTGTGCGGTGCTTATCTTTTCGGGACTGACGGCATTAGCATTCGCCGAGCGCAAATCACATTCAAAAACGGTATTATCGAGTGTGAAAAACCGAGTCTGGAAACAGCAGGACTGGCTCTGCTGTGGCCCATTGACGGTTTTGGTAAGGTCCTTTTGCCGACAACGTGCCTTCCTGAAAGAGGGCAGCCATATAATTTGAATGTCGAGATAGCACGGGCGAAGTTAATGCAAATCATTAACAAGCGAGAGGATTGGTCGTTTTTCGATCAATTAGAGGATTTGGCAGATTTCTCCAAAGAAGCACAGGATTTGTTTATCCAGGCGGTTCAAAACATCTCTGACGCACCTCTGGCGTCTAAATTAGCAGACAAATCACTCGAAAAGGCCGTGTTCCTCTCTGAAAAGTTGGCGAGGAGACAAGCCGACTCACTTTTCGATGCAAGAAGCAAGAACCATGGCTTTGGTCGAGGCTGCCTCGGCTGTCGAATAGACACCAGACAAATTACTAATCCCAAGTATCTTGAGAAGCTGCTCAAATTATTCGGCTTTGTAATGGTACCTGTAAACTGGGCCCAGATAGAGTCTCATAAGGGTACTTACGATTTTTCAACGGTTGACGCCTGCATTGATGCACTTAGTAAAAAGAAGTTGGCAATCGGTGCAGGTCCGCTACTTTGTTTCTCTAAAGAATATTTGCCCAAGTGGCTCCTAAGGAGTGAAGCTGGGTTTGAAAAGATTCGCGAAACCGCTTATCTATTCATCTCAAAGATAGTTGCTCGCTACTCGGGCAGTATTCATGCGTGGCGTGTTATAAGCGGTCTTAATGTATTTAATCATTTCGGGTTTAGTTTCGAACAGGTTTTGGAAATGACCCGCGCGGCCAATATGGCCGTAAAACAGGGAAGCGACAGAGCCTTGAAGATAATAGAAATCAGCAATCCGTGGGGCGAATATTATGCAAAAACAACTAATACCATTCCGCCATTAGTGTATGTTGATATGGTAGTACAGAGCGGGATTAATTTTGATGCGTTCGGGTTACAAATGCAGTTCGGCAAGAATCAAGCTGGTATGCACATTAGAGATATGATGCAGATATCGGCGGCTTTGGATTACTTTGCGCTCATAGCCAAGCCGTTGTATATAACCGAGGTGGAAGTTCCAAGCCAAAATGGCAGCGGTTTACACAATGGTAAAGTTGCCGGCATATGGCACGGGGAATGGGACCAATCGCGGCAAGGACAATGGATTGAGCAATTTTATAAGATAGCACTTAGCAAACCATTTGTCGACACGGTAACGTATTCGAACCTCACCGATACGGATGACAGTGCTATAGCCAACGGCGGACTGCTGACGTCCCAGCTCGAACCTAAAAAATCTTTTCAAACCCTGAAGAAACTACATAATGCTATTTTCGTCGGCAGGTAAATAGCACCTGCGATTAGGAATAAAAAAGCTACAAATCAGCAAAGATGAAGTGAAACCTAACCGTGGCAACCGATAGCTTTATCCAACAATCCGATACGTCGCAAAACAAGATTCAATCATTTGCGTTCTGCTTAGCTTCGAGCGCAGCTGTTTGCATATCTGTTTGTTTTGTGGTTTCGAGCCTTGCCGGACTCGGGCAATCGTGCGGAATTAGGTTAGAGAGCCGAATAAATCCAAATTGTGCACCGCCAGCAAGTTTGATAAGATTGCCCGGCATAGGTATTGGGCGAGCCGGAGCGATGGCAGCTTACCGTGAGAATTTCACTCAGAGGAACAGTGACAGGGCTGCCTTTCAAAGTTATGACGATTTGCAGAAAGTCAAGGGCATAGGCCCTAAAACTATACAAAATATAAGTCCATGGCTAAAATTCGAATAACAATATTTTATCCGTCCATTCAGGAGAAAAATTATGAAAGGCTTGAAAAGATTATTAGTCTGGGTACTTTCTATAGTTGGTGCATTGACCCTGGTGGGTGTTATCATCGTGGTCGTCGGTGTGGTTATCACATCCGCCGGCAAATCGGTACCTGACCGGGTGATTCTGGAGGCGGACTTTGAAAAGCCGCTGGTCGAGTATGTGCCCCTGGACCCGGTTGCACAGGCCTTGATGCGCAAGCAAACAAGCGTTCGTGACGTTGTCGAGGCGTTAGAGCGTGCCTCTGAAGATGAACGTGTTGTTGGATTAGTGGCAAGGGTCGGGGCCTCGCCGATGGGCCTGGCGGTAATCCAGGAAATACGTGATGCGGTCAGGAAATTTGGCGAGAGCGGCAAGTTTACTGTTGCATACGCTGAGACATTCGGCGAAATTGGGCCGGGCAATGGGGCGTACTATCTTGCGACGGCATTCGATGAAATCTATTTGCAGCCGTCCGGCGACCTGGGCTTGACAGGCCTGATGTATCAAAATCCCTTCTTTCGCGGTACACTCGATAAATTACACATCACACCCCGAATAGACCATCGTAAGGAGTTCAAGAGTGCAAAGAATATATTCACTGAGACGGAATTCACCGAGCCGCACCGAGAAGCAATGCAGAAGCTAATAAGCTCCCACTTTGGCCAGATTGTACGCGGGGTTGTCGAAGCCCGTGGAGTAAGTGAAGAAGAATTGTTGAATCTAATCGACAACGCACCACTGTTGGGCACCGAGACGGTCGAAGCGAAATTGGTTGACCATCTGTTGTACCGTGATGAAGTATATGAGAAGGTGAAAGCAAAGGCTGAAGATGCAAAGTTACTTTACCTTCAAAAATATCTCCAGCGGGCCGGCGGGCCCCATAAAGAAGGCCCGACAATTGCGTTGATTTATGGCGTAGGTGGAGTACATCGCGGCCAGAGTGAGTACAGTCCTTTTTCTGGTTCGCCGTCGATGGGCAGCGACACCATTGCTGCTGCATTTCGTGATGCAGTGGCAGATAAGAAAGTCAAGGCCATAGTGTTTCGCGTGGATTCGCCCGGCGGCTCATACGTGGCGTCGGACACAATCTGGCGTGAAGTGGTCAACGCCAGAGACGCAAACAAACCGGTGATTGTCTCGATGGGCAACGTCGCCGGCTCAGGAGGCTACTTCGTATCTATGTCAGCAAACAAAATCGTTGCTCAGCCGGCTACTATCACCGGCTCGATTGGCGTAGTTGTCGGCAAGCTGCTGACACGTGAATTCTGGAAGGAGCACATAGGCATCACCTTTGACGAGATTCAAACAAGCAAAAATGCAAACCTCTGGACCAACTCTTATGACTATTCGCCCCAGCAGTGGCAGAAAGTGCAGGACTTTCTGGACCGTGTTTACGACGACTTCACAACAAAAGTTGCTGAAGGAAGAAATATGAAAAAGGAAGAAGTGCTTTCTGTGGCAAAAGGTCGCATCTGGACCGGCGAGGATGCAAAAGAGCATGGCCTCGTGGATGAGTTAGGCGGTTTTGATGTTGCTCTGCAGTTAGCAAGGAAAGAAGCCGGCATAGAGCCGGATGCTGCGATTACCTTAAAGGTATTTCCGCGGCCGAAGCGAATGATTGAACAACTTTTACAGCGTGGGCCGGACAGCAGCGAACCCCATGCAGAGATGATTATAGCTGAGCAGCTATTGAGGGAAATACGACCCTTGTACAAAATGGCAGAGCAAATCGGGCTGATTGAAGACAACGGTATCTTACGCATGCCCCGGTTCGACGAAAATTGGTAGTCGTATCGTCAGCCTGCCTGTAGGATGTGCAGGCCTAATCAGACTAAATAACAGGTAGAAAGAAGAAATGGATGAGTGGGAAGTTGACAAGCATGATGAGGGTCATCTAAAGGCCATCGAGGACACAAAAAGCCTCGGTAAACACAGCTTTTTGATAGTTTGTATTGTTTTTTCTCTTGCGCTGGCGGTTCGCTTCATCTACCTTTATGAAAGCTCGGCCAATCCATCGTTCCAAATACCGATTGTGGATTCCAAAGTTTATGATGAAACAGCCAGGACATTTGTCGAGAGACGAGTCCTGGGAAGCAATTTTTTCTGGCAGCCGTTTTTTTATCCGGCTTTCTTGTCCATGGTCTATCTTTTCAGTGGCAGCTCAGTCATTTCCGCAAAGGTTATTCAGATGCTGTTAGGAGCTTTAACCTGCACGCTTACCTACCGATTGGGAGAAAAGATTTTCGACAGGCGGATTGGCATCATAGCAGGGCTTATTACCGTGTTTTACGGCCCGATGTTCTTTTACGAATCGGAGCTTCTGGCTACAGTCTGGGCGACGTTTTGGGTGGTTGTCGTTTTATTGCTTTTTTTGAAGACGAAGGAGCAAGACAGAGTTTGGCACTGGTTTTTTCTGGGTCTATGCGGTACTTTGGGCATCATTACTCGTCCGACGTTATTCCCGTTTTTTCTTGCTGGATGTATTTGGCTTAGATTACGGGTTCAGCGAGAACTGTCACTTATGACCAGATTCGGCGCTCTTTTCGCAGGCATTGCATTAGTCGCAGTTCCGGTTGGCGTTGCGTCGATGTATGCTGTCGAGAAATTTTCGATTTTACCATCTTCAGGCGGGATTAATTTATACATCGGGAATAATCCGGATCATTGCCAGACACTGACCGTGCGACCGGGCGGAGACTGGGACAGGTTGATTAAGCTTCCATCACAGTACGAGATGGATAAGAGTGTATGGGACGAGGACGGATTTTTTAAGCAGCGAGTGATAGAATATGTGAAAAATCAACCACTTGACTTTGTTAAAGGGCTGGGGCGTAAGACGCTGGAGTTTATCTGCTCAAGAGAAATCCCGAGAAACATAAATATATATATGTTCGGCAGGTGGTCACGGTCACTCCGCTTGCTGACGTGGAAAGTCGATGGGTTTGGGTTTCCATTCGGGCTTATTTTTCCACTGGCGGTATTGGGTGTAATTTTTAACTGGAGACGGATTCCGGCACCCGTGATATTTTTTGTGGTGTTGTATCCTTTGTCCATAATTTTGTTTTTTGTCACAAGCCGGTATAAGGTTCCGGCGGTCCCGATTTTTGCGATACTTGCAGCAGCCGGGTTGGTCAGTATGGTTAAAAGGATTCAACTGGGCCGGCGACGAGAGCTTATGCTCATCACTGCTGTGGTAGTGGGAACTGTTTTACTATCGACTCTGCCGGGACCGTTCTGCCAAGAAGAGATTGCTTTAGAGCCTGAATTTTTCCAGTTTGTTGGTCGTGCAATGAGTAAGCAAGGTCTTAATGAAGAGGCAATGGTGTGTCTTTCCGAGGCCCTGCGGCTGAAACCGGATTATAATGAAACCTATTTTTATATTGGCGAAGCGCTCAGGGGGCAGGGTAAGGTTAGTGAGGCAATCGAGTATTATAGAAAGGCGCTTCAGTCGAAGCTGGATGATTCTGTTGAATATCTTGCATATAATAATCTGGGTGCGGCGCTTGTAGAGCAGGGTAAAGTGGATGAGGCAATCGAACATTATAAAAAGTCAATCCAGCTAAAACCGGATTATCCTATTGTACATAATAATCTGGGTGCAGCACTTGTGAAGCAGGGTAAAGTGGATGAGGCAATCGAACATTATAAAGAAGCGCTGCGGCTAAAACCAGATTTTCACGAAGCGCGTGCAAACCTGACCTCAACACTGGCGCAGCGGAGGAAATGAAAAGATGCAGTTTAACCATAACCTATTATAGTGGCCGGCCATAAGTTATCCGGCAAATGCTGGCTTAATAGCAGAGAGCAGAAGAAATGGATGAGTGGGAAATAAATAAACCGCTTGGCCAATGCTGCGGAACAGGTAGGAAGATAGAATATGGCGAAGAATATTTTGCCGCTTTGGTTGAAACCGAGGAAGGATTGGCCCGACGAGATTTTTGCGCCGATTACTGGCAGGCTGAAAAGCCGGATGTGTTCTGTTATTGGAAAACCAAACTGCCCCGGCCCGATGAGAAAAAGCATATATTCGTCGATGATGAGATGCTGATGGCCTTTTTCGAAAGGCTGGGGAGAGAAACCGAACAGGAAAAAATAAACTTTCGCTTTGTGCTGGCATTGGTCCTGATGCGAAAAAGACGCCTGAAATACGATTCGTCCAGAACCGAAGGTGATAGAGAAATTTGGCGTTTGAAAGTAGCAGGTGAGAAGGAATTCGTAAAAGTAGCAAATCCAAAGCTTGATGAGGAACAAATTAAGCAGTTGACCTCACAGGTAGGCGAGATTTTACAAACGGATTTATAGAAAGTGGATTACCAACAGGACAGCCCTCGATTGTTCGCAGGTTTTGCTGCGGTGATATTAATCCTTGGCGGCTGCGCTGCCCAGATACAAAAGCCGGTACGGGTTTGTCCGGGCAAGAAATCTGCAGCCGAGTCGTTGTCCGTCTTAAAATCGCGATCAAAAAATGCAACGCCGCTGAAAGCTAACGGCCAGTGTCTTTTACAGTATTACGCTGAAGACGATAAACCTAAAAAAGAAAATTTTCCAGTGAAGCTGTGGGTGAATCCGCCGGTCGAAATCTATATGCAGGGTGATGTTGCTTTTGACCCCAGGGGGATTGTTCTCGGCTCGAACGAAGATGAATTTTGGCTGGCAATGAAACCGAAAGAAATCAGTAGCTATTGGTGGGGGCGATGGCCTGAGGAAAGTTATCCTGAAAAGCTGATGATTAGTCCGAGGTTAGCGCTTGAAGCTTTGGGAGTTGCGGAGGTCGGGGATATAGAGAGCTGGTCTTTGTCGAACGAAGGGGCCTTTGACGTGCTTACGGAACAAGAAGGCAGTACCAAAACCAGGAAAATATATATCAATAATTGTGATTATCTGGTCAGAAGAATCGAATATTTCGATGATGACGGCCGAGCTGTTATCGTTATGGAATTGGACAAATACAAAAAAGCCCTGAATGACTTTTTTGTGCCAACCTTTATAAGGATTATCAACTATACCGATGGCAATGAGGAAAATTCAGCCCGAATTACCCTTGGTTCCATAAAATCAACAAACTTCACCGATAAGCAACGAAGGCGCCTCTTTGCACGTCCGCAGCCACGAGGTTTCAGGCACATTTGTAGAATTGTTGACGGCAATATTGTCGAACAATCCCAGTAAATAAGATGTATAATGCTTCCCGTATCGTTCTTAATGGAGTTTATATATGACCATAACGAGCTTAAAAGATAGAATTAAACAAGGCCTGTTTTTGTTAGATGGAGCGATGGGGACACAATTGATTGCCCGTGGTGTTGAAGTCGGCAAGTGCAATGATTATCTAAATATCGACTTGCCCGATATCGTTTCTGAGATTCACCAAGTTTATTTTCGAGCAGGCAGCGATGCGGTTTTGACCAATACGTTCGGAGCTAATAAATATGCTTTGGCCCGACACGGCTTTGGCGACAAAGTCAAAGAGATAAATACGGCAGCAGCACAAATAGCCCGGCGAGCTGCAGGTGGAGGAAAATACGTCTTAGGTGATATCGGACCGAGCGGTGATTTTCTAAAGCCTTTGGGAAACCTGGGGCCGGAAGAATTAAAAGATGCTTTCGCTGAGCAGGCAAACGCACTTTTAGCAGGAGGGGTGAATGGTTTTGCAATCCAAACAATGACCGCACTTGACGAGGTGACAATTGCAATCGAAGCGGTCAAATCAGTTAGTGGTGATTTACCTGTATCTGCATCAATGGCCTTTGACAAAGCCGGCGATGATTACCGAACAATGATGGGTGTTGACGTCGAAAGTGCGGTTACAAAAATGGTTTCACTTGGTGTTGACGCAGTCGGATTTAACTGCGGCACAATCTCCCTCGATGAGTATGTGGAGCTGGCTGGAAAATATGTTTCGGTAGTGAAGCAGCTGGGTAAGGATGTGTTAATTTTTGCTGAACCAAATGCAGGAAAGCCGGAGCTGGTTGACGGCAGGGCGGTTTATAGGGTGTTACCTGAAGAATTTGCAGCGGCGGCGGAGAAGATACATTCAGCCGGCGTAAATATCATCGGCGGCTGCTGTGGAACAACTCCGGAACATATTAGAGCGATGTGTGAGAAATTTAGAGTGTCAAAAAAGTAAAGAAGTAAAAAAGTTGAGGTTGTGCCAAACGGTTCCGCCTTCGCTAAAGCTTCGTCGAGACAAGTGCGGTTGCGAGACTCGTTTCGGTTGCGTTATACGGTTAAGTCGCTACACAAAAAATGGGAATTCTGTGGCAATTAAGCCGAGCTCCGGTTACCATAAGGTACAAATAACGAAGGCACTATTTTGGAGCAGTAAGAACAAATGATTTCTATCGATTCGTGGAAAGGTATCGCTGCAGACGTTGAACTGCTGAAGCGATGCAAGAAAGCCATCAGACAGGTTGTTCCCGATGCAGATGTGATTCTTTATGGTTCTCGTGCGCGTGGTGAAGCCGGTGAGTATTCCGATTACGATATCCTTGTTCTCACCAATGGTCCCTCAGGCATACCGGTGCACGAGAGAATGATCGAAAGCATATACCCTCTTGAACTCGATACCGGTGCTGTTCTGACCCTGGCTATCTATAACAGACAGCAGTGGGATACCCCTCTTTACCGGGCTATGCCTTTTCACAAAAATGTTGACCGCGAAGGAGTGCTGTTATGACCAAAGAAGAACACGCATTGATTGAATACCGGATGGAACGGGCACGCGAGACCTTAGACGAGGCCAAAATGCTATTTGACGGGGAACATCTGAATGCTTATGTCAATCGGCTGTATTATGCCTGCTTTTATGCGGTCTCGGTGCTGCTTCTCACACGGGATTTCTCAACAAGCAAACATGGCTATCTTCGCTCATTGATGCACCAAGAGTTTGTGAAAACAGGTCTGATACCGAAGGACCTGGGCACACACTTTGACTTGTTATTCGATAATCGGCACAAAGGAGACTATGACGATTTTGTTCGTTTCAAAGCCGAAGATGTTGCTAATTGGCTGGAACAAACACAAAAATTTGTCAACCATGCCGATAGTCTTATCCCAAGACTGATACGATAAGTTTAGCAAAACTTGCTTGGGCGGTTGCTGCGGAACGACACCTGAACACATCGCAGCCGTAGGCAAGCGGCTTCGGCGTGGATAGAAACAACGAATGGAACTGCCATTCGTGTCTAACCACAGTTGGCCTAAAAAGATTGGTTCACACTTTTTCTACTTTAGCCTCCAGTGAATGATATCCTCTGGTTTACTTGAGGCTTCTGGTAACTTGAGTTCTTTTCTTAAGTCATTTCGTAGTAATGCAAGCAATTCGCGAGGGTCACCATAACTTTCTTTATTCATTGTTTCTGCGAAATTTTTAGCAGCCTTGATTTCCTCAGTTGAGCCAAATAGTTGAATGTCTCCAATAGCCTTCTCCATAGCTTTCTTCTGATTTTCTGAAGGGCCTGAAGGGCCTCTGCCACAACCATTTTCGATGTTTCTGTAAGCCTCTATTAGATAGCCAGTAATAACCTCTCTTCTCTTGCTCTGTATTTCCCTGTTTTGCGCGAGCCAATGAACAAACCACCAACCAAATACAAGAATAACCGAGGTCACAATTAGCTTCCATAACTCTATTGGAATGGCAGATTCTTCCATAATTCTCACCTTTTTAGGGCTAACTATATATTAGATGATTCTATATAAGACGCCTAAGGATTTATAGGTCCGCTGTTTCGAGTATTATTGTCGGAATTGTCGGAAAAAGCAAAATAAAAAATTTAGTTTTTTTAAACGCAGGTTGGTTTTGTTTTTACAAGTGTTGTATTCCTGCTTTCGCAGGAATGAAAAATTAATACACGGAAATGACAGAGATATCAAGCTTTGAGAAACTTTACTATTTGGTCGATGGTCTTGGCGGTTGCGCCCTGGTTCTTTCGGATTACGTTTCGACCATTTTGAGCAATTTTTTTGGCCAAGTCCGGTTCGCTAAGGCACTTCTGCATCGCATCTGATAATTCCAGCTCATCTTTAACCATAACAGCGCCATCGTCAGCTAAAAGTTCATCAACAGTATGCTTGAAATTAAAAGTATGTGGACCAAATATTGTGCATTTTCCTAAAGCGGCGGCCTCGGCCATATCGGAACCGCCCATCGGCACAAGCGAACGGCCGACAAAAATTATCGCTGCAAGTGAGTAGAATTTTCTCAAATCGCCCATAGTATCACCGAGTGTAACGATAGACGATGGACGATAGACGATGGACGATTGTTGACCTTCGTTTTTGACATCACTGTATCGGATAAGGTTAAAGCCGGATTGTTCTATGAGATGTGCGACTTCATCAAAACGCTCCGGTTTGCGGGGTATAATTGCCAGGCGCAGGTCGCTGAATTGCTCCTGCTGTTTTAGGTCACGATAGACGTCGAGCAGTATTTTTTCTTCACCGGGGCCGGTTGCGCCTGCGACCCACAAAGGATTTTCGATTTTCGATTTTCGATTTTCGATTTTTCCGAATAGTTGTTCTGCGAGAGTATCTGCACCTTCGACTTTGTCGACGATTTGTGCGGTATCATATTTCAGTGAGCCAGTAACAATTACTCTCTCTTCGGGTGAGCCGATTTCTATGAAGCGTTGCGCATATTCGTCAGTCTGGGCCAGAACGAGGCTCAACTTTCGGAATATGCTCTTAGCAACCGGTTTTATCTTTTTGTATCCGGAGAAACTTTTATCGCTTATTCGGCCATTGACCACAATGACAGGGATGTTTAGCTGGTCAGCGATTCGCACAAAATTGGGCCAAACTTCCAGCTCCATCAGCAGGCAAATTGCTGGCTGGATTCCGTGGAAGGCGCGACGCATTATACAGGAAAAATCAAGAGGAAAGTAAAAAACTTTGTAATCGGCGCCGAAAACAGCGGTTGCACGGGCAAAGCCCGTGTCGGTAGTGGTGCTTATCACGATTTCAAAATCGCTGAATTTTTTTTCAAGTTTTTCAACAACAGTTTTTGCGGCATTGACTTCGCCAACACTCACGGCGTGGAGCCAGATACATTTTTTTAACGCAGGGTCTTTGCGGGTAATTTTGCCGAAGCGATTAGACCAGCCCATCCGATAGCGCCTGTATCTGACTATCCGATACACAACGACGGGAGCTATTGCCACAGCGACAAGCAGATATACACAATCGATGATGAATCTCATTTGCTTTCCTACAAAAAAGTAAACAGGTGCTAACAAAACAGCAGATGATATTTATAGAGCCTTGATTTGTCAAACAATGCTTGGTCTAAAAAGCCAAAATTAATGTCTAATCGAGCGATGGTTGCTATTTTGCAATATATCGCAAAATAGGAAACTCTACGGCCGTAAGGGCCAATAAAGCCAGATATATTCTTGACTTGTTCGCCGTTTTGGCGTATTAAATAGTGTCAAGCTTTTGTCCCCGTAGCTCAATTGGATAGAGCGTTGGCCTCCGGAGCCAGAGGTTGTGCGTTCGAGTCGCACCGGGGATAGTTACAGGTTTACAAGGGGGGCGTTTGGGCTTGACTGGAGTTGCGGAGTTTGCTATTGTCTCTGGCTGGCTTTGAGAACGCCGGAGATAACTTTTATGAAGGAACTTAAGAGAGTATTCGGGTATATCTGGCCGCAATGGTCCAGGCTGGTGACGATAGTGGTCAGCGCGGTGCTGATAAGTGCCTTATACTCTCTAAGTTTTGCAACAATTTCGCCGTTGCTGACGGTGATGATGGGTGACGAAGGGCTGCACGGCTGGATTAATCGAAAGGTTGGCTCATCACGGTACGGGATAAAGTTTTACGTCTCTGCCCCGATAGATTTGTCTGACCCGAATAATCCTGAGATTACGTATTATCTCCACATTGCGGAGGTTAAGCGCCGTGGTTCGGCCGAGAAGGCGGGGCTTAGGCGTAATGATAGGATTGTTGGCGCCGGAGACAGTCTGGTCAGCCGGAGCGGAGAGAGGGTGCCGTCACATCAGTTGCTTAGCGAACTGGCAATGGCGAGGGAAGACATCCAGATAGTTATTCAATTTGAGCGGATTGATGAACAAGGGCGCACTAAGCTTGAAAAAAGCACGATTTCCTGTGGGAAAATGCCCTTTTATTTTCCTTTTGCCCAAAGAGTTTTGCGGTTGCTTCCAGACGATGACAGTGAAGAGCACAAGAGGGATGCGGTGATATTTATCTTGCTCTTGATGCTGGTGGTTACGGTTATAAGATGCATCGCCAGCTTTTATCAGGATTACACAGCTCAGAGGGTGGTGCATACGGCTTTGGCCCATTTACGGGAAGATACCTTTGCGCATTCGCTGGATATTCCGGTAGGTTTTTTCGCGAGCGAAGGTCCCAGCGATACCGTTAGCCGGCTTGTGCGTGATACGAGTTCGATAGGAAACGGTATAAAGGTTCTGCTTGGCAAGGCACTTCGCGAGCCGCTGAAGGCTGCCGGGTTGATTGCGGCAGCAATGCTGGTTGACCACCACCTAACGCTTATATTTTTGTGCGGCGCACCGGTTTCATTGTTTGTTCTTGGCAAGCTTGGCAAGAAGATGAGACGCGCAACGAGACGGTCGCTTCAGAGCTGGGCGGCTATGCTTGGCAAGCTGGAAGAGACAATTGGTGCGATTAAGGTAGTGAAGGTTTATAACCAGCAGAAGTATGAGCATAGTGTGTTTGAGGGTATCAACCGCAAGCTTTTGAAGCAGCAGTTTCGGATAGCGAAGATTGACTCTGCCGCCGGGCCGATACTGGAGACGCTTGGGATGCTGGCAGGGTCAGTTGGATTGATATTTGGTGCTGTTTGGGTTTTTGGTGGTACGATGATACCAGCTGACTTTTTCATGCTCCTGTTCTTTCTTGGCGGTTCGGCCGAATCAGTCAGGCGAACCAGCGGTGTATGGAATAAGGTTCAACAGGCTAATGCGGCAGCGCGGCGCGTCTATTCCATTATCGACCGACGTCCGGAAATAGAAAGACCAGATGCATTTGAACTTGCACCTTTGAAAGATAAAATCGAATTTAGAAATGTTGTATTTACCTATCCGGAGGCAGAGAATCCGGCATTAAAAGAAATCAATCTTTTCGTGCAGGCAGGGCATAATGTTGCTATCGTAGGCCCCAACGGGTCAGGCAAGACAACACTGGCCAATTTGATACCGAGATTTTATGACCCCGATAGCGGACAGGTTTTAATAGACGGTAAAGACATCCACGATGCAACACTATTTAGTTTGCGGAGCCAGATTGGAATGGTTACGCAAAACGTGGTAACATTCAATGATACCATAGCGGCAAATATCGCATACGGTAAGCCCGGTGCTACCAAAGAAGAAATAATCGCTGCGGCTGAGCGGGCGTTTGCTCACGAGTTTATTTCTCCGCTACCCAACGGCTATGATACAATAATTGGCGAGCAGGGTGCTGGTTTTAGCGGGGGGCAGTTGCAAAGAATCATTATAGCCAGAGCTATTTTGAGGAACCCCGCCATCCTGATTTTCGATGAGGCCACCAGTCATGTCGATGCCGACAGCGAAGCAAAAATTCACCAGGCTATTGAGGAAATTATGCGGGACAGGACCAGTTTTATAATCGCCCACAGGTTCAGCACCGTTGTTACCGCAGATGTGATAGTGATAATGGATGGCGGCCGAATTATCGCCCAAGGCCAGCACGAGAAGTTAATGCGAACCTGCCCATTGTATCAAAGTTTGTATGAAACCCAGTTGATAACCTTGGAATGATAC
>CAYYFT010000005.1:19285-24661 GCA_964471015.1 uncultured Pirellulales bacterium
CTGCCCATTGTATCAAAGTTTGTATGAAACCCAGTTGATAACCTTGGAATGATACATTCGCATTGGCGTGTTTGAAAAGGAAAAACAGCTTGCGATGCATCGAACTGGGCACAATTCAGGTGTCATTTATTCAGGGTTGTACTACAAGAGCGGTTCGTATAAAGCGAAAAACTGTGCCAAAGGCCGCAAAGAGCTTATTGATTTTGCCGCAGAACATTTCAATCTCTGACATAGCGAGAATACCGCTGTGATTGGGTAATATGTTGGCGCGGAAGGAACAGGGTAGTTGGCGTTACTGTCTGTCGGGGGTAAACACTATTTCAATTCCATAGCATGGAAATAGATAGCAAAGGTTCTCTTCATAGTACTCCTGTATTAGAGGATGCGCGTTGATGAGCCAGCCAATCAGCTTTTTAACAGGATTTATAACTCTAAATGATGACTTAAATATCAACCGTTGTGATAAAATCCTTATCCTAACATCTGTATAAAAAGCTGGTACCTTTCTTTTTAGCTGATTTTCGGCACTAACAAGATAATAAAAACTATATAAGCCAAAAAATCTATTATGAGTAAAATCCGAAAAGTAATAAGGATTAGAGAAATGTGGTACGAAAATGTGGGCTCTGCCGTTATTTTTCAGAATTCTTACTATTTCTCGCATCAAATTCTCAAAATTCCCTATATGTTCAAGAACACTTCTGCAGTGAATCTGGTCAACTGAGTTATCCGGCAGAAATGGAAGTCCCTGCTCTAAATCCGCTACTATATCGACATTTGGCAGGTTTATCTTATCCACGCCAATTCTGCCTTGTTTTCTCTTTTGGCCACATCCCAGCTCAATAATTATGGGCTTATCCCCCTTAATTACTTTTTCAAGGTCAATCTTTATTAAAGAATCCACTTTACGATTTTCCTTTCGCTTCGGAACGATTCTTGATCAAGCTTACAAGCTCTTTTCCCAACACTTTCAAATCGAATTGCTCGGCATCAGACCTTCCTGTTAGGCCCATTTGCTTTCTCAGATGAGGCTCTTTTATCAACAAAAGGGTTTTCTCAATCCATTCAGGAAAACTATTCGCAAGGAACCCATTAATACCTTCCCGAACATACTCAGCGTTTACGCCGACAGGACTTGCGATTACAGGCAGAGCCGCCGCAGCATATTGTAGAATCTTGAAGCCGCACTTGCCGTGTGTAAAGCGATTGTCTGGTAATGGGGCGAGGCCGATATCGCTGGTAATTAAATCCCGTACCTGTGTTTCCAGCGACCAGCGGTGTTTTTCCACACCTATGTTCCGGAGGTCAAAAAAGCTGTCACAGATTATCCGCAAAACAACATTATCACAGCGAGAGCCAATCTCCTCAAGGGCAGGTTTAATCTCCTCAAGATAGCCAAATGTGCTTTTGCTGCCAATCCAGACCAGACGAACTTTTCCATCATTTGGCTGGGCAACCTCTTGTCTGTAACTGTTCACGTCCAGGCCGGTCGCAAGCACCTTAGTATTTTGATTAAAAGCTCGGGCGTGATTGGCAAGATACGAATTACCAGCTATGACCATATCTGACAGCTTAACCGTTCTTTCAAATGACTTCTGTCTTTTGCGGCTTGTTTTGTCTGGATTCTTGTCACTGTAGATTACTGCGTCATCAAAGTCGTAGATTACCCTGTTTGCATAGCGACGCAGCCAAAAGGAGTCGAAGGGATTCAGACGTTTTTTATGCAGAAAAACAGTGTCATATTTAGCGCTTCTTCTTAATAGTCTCCAGCGAGACAAAAAGCTTGCGGGAAAACGAGCAATATCACATCGAATTCCATTATCGCACAGGATATCGAGATAAGCCTCTATTCGCTGTCGGAAGCTTGCGTGATTAGGATTGCTTGTTAATACGAGAATATCCACTCTTGGGTCCTTGACTCGGAGAGTTATATCAGTTTTATCCTGTGGTTTTTTCGTTGCTTTCGTAACAGCTTAGCTTCAAGATGGGCAAAAGCTATCGATTCTTGTACATAGCCTCATAGTATTTTTGATATTCGCCGGAGACAACGTTGGCCAGCCATTTCTGATTTTGCAGGTACCAGTTTATCGTTTTCCTGATTCCTTCTTCAAAGCTTACTGACGGTCGCCAACGCAACTCTGTCATTATCTTTTTAGCCTCGATTGCATATCGCCTGTCGTGGCCAGGTCTGTCTTTGACGTGTTTAATCAGCGACTTTGGTTTATCTAACCGATTCAGGATTAATTCTATCACTTCCAGATTCGTCTTTTCATTGCATCCACCGATGTTGTAAACTTCTCCGGGCGGTGCTTCAACTAAAACCTTCCAGATAGCCGTGCAGTGGTCATATACATACAGCCAGTCGCGCACATATAAGCCATCGCCGTAAACAGGCAGCTCTTTATCGTTCAAGGCATTGTTAATCATTAGTGGAATTAATTTTTCCGGAAACTGATAAGGGCCGTAGTTGTTTGAACATCTGCTGATGTTATATTTTACACCCCAGGTGTGGCCGAACGCCTCGACCAGATGGTCTGCCGCGGCCTTACTGGCGGAATACGGCGAATTCGGACCAAGCGGTGTTAGCTCGGCAAACTTGCCCTCCGGGCCGAGTGAGCCATATACCTCATCGGTCGAGATTTGGATGAACCGTTCTAACTTTTTGTCACGTGCAGCTTCAAGCAAAGTCGATGTTCCGGCAACATTAGTTTCGATAAAGGCTTTCGGTTCGGTGATTGAACGGTCCACGTGGCTCTCAGCGGCAAAATTAATAATTACATCTATTTTATACTCATCGATAATATTTTCTATGAGAGCGCCATCGCAAATATCGCCTCTGATGAATTTGTGGCTGGGGTGGTTTTCAAATCCGGCGAGATTTTTAAGATTGCCGGCGTAGGTGAGCTTGTCGAGATTGACGATAAAGCAATCAGGGTGTTCTGAAAGCACCATTCGAACGAAATTGCTTCCTATAAATCCCGCACCGCCTGTAACCAGAAGTTTCCTCATAATCTCTCCAAAAAGCGTTCTAACGGCACCTGCCAAGGCTCAATTGGCTCATCAAGCAGAGCTTTGATTTTGCTGCAATCAAAGCGGCTGTTTAAGGGCCTTGCAGCAACAGCGGGGAAATCGGCAGTTTTGCAACTGCTTAAATCCACTTGCCATTTGAGCTTATCAAAAATGAATTTTGCCATTTCAAAACGGCTGACGTAGCCCGCACTTGCAAAATGAAACAGGCCCTCAGGTTTCTTTGATAACAACTTGCAAACTACTTTAGCAACTTCCGTTGTAGCCGTCGGTGAACCTATCTGGTCGTCGACAACCTTTAACCTTTTGTTTGCTTTTGCACGTTTAATCAGCTTGGCTACAAAATTATCGCTACCCGAGCCGTAAGTCCATTCGACACGCATTATACAATGGCGGCAGCCGCTTTCAACTAAAAGCTCCTCGCCAGCCAGCTTACTCGCACCATATGTGTTTATCGGATGTGGCGGGTCGGTCTCGATATAGGGCCTTTCGGACTTACCATCAAAGACAAAATCGGTGCTGATGTGAAGAACCCATACACCGGCGTCTTTGGCAGCAGAGCCGAGCTTACCTACAGCTTCACCATTCACTTTGTATGCCAGTTCAGTTTCGCTTTCTGCCTTTTCGACATTCGTATAGGCAGCACAGTTAATTACAGCGTCAACCTCCTTTAGGGCATCAGCGAGATGATTTTCATTTGTGATATCAAACTCGGGCAGGTCAAGCACAGTTGTAGTAAGCCGGCGTTGCTGACAGGCCAGGGCCAAATCTGAGCCGAGCATACCCTTGCCGCCCAAAATAGCAACCCTATCCTCAGCCATCCTTACGTGTCCATTCGTACGGGATATGGTTGTCATGGGGGTGAGTGCGGTATTCATCCGGCTCCGAGTAGTCATACAACTCGGAAACTACATTTACTATATAAGCTTCAGTTTCGCTAACACACATCCAGCCATGCTGAACACCCGGTGGTATGCGAACCAATCCAGGACAACGCTCGCCCAAATAAAGTTCATTCACTGTCCCAGAAGTGGGCGAATCTTTACGCTGGTCGTAGAGGGCGATTTTTACCATCCCCTTGATGACATAAAAATGGTCTGTTTGTTTCTTGTGCCAGTGCCAGGCTTTGACAACGCCGGGATAGGTCGTGGTAAAATAAACCTGGCCGAATTTTTCAAACCAAGGGTCATCGGCTCTGAATATTTCGCCGAGCCAGCCACGCTCATCAGACAATACTTTCGCCCGTCGAGCCTTTACACCATCGATAAGCTCCCCGGAACTGCGAACAATCAGTCCCTCATCCGCAAAAACCGTCTTTAACGTCGCTATTTTTTTGGTCACTGTGGTGGCTCCTCTATAATCAGTTCATTTACTCTCTTTAGAGATTCGAACGTTCCAGCGTCGCTCCACCAGCCATCGAGGATGTCATAGGCCAATTGGCCTTTTGCAATATAAGCATTATGAACGTCGGTGATTTCAAGCTCGCCACGAGCTGATGGCTTGAGCGTTCGTATAATATCAAAGACTGAGGCATCATAAAAATATATGCCGGTTACAGCATAATCCGACTTGGGTTTTGCTGGTTTTTCCTCGATACCAACAATCTTGCCATTGGATATTTGAGCGACACCAAAACGCTGGGGGTTTGGCACTTGCTTGAGGAGTATCCTTGCGCCGGTTTTTTGGGAGATAAACTTGTCAGCATAGTTTTTTAGATTTGCTTGAAAGATGTTATCCCCGAGGATGACAGCCGAGAGCTGTCCCTGTGCAAAATTTTCCGCAAGTCCCAACGCCTGGGCAATTCCGCCAGCCTCATCCTGCACTTTATATGTGAACCGGCAACTGAACTCTCTGCCGGAGCCCAGCAGGCCAACTACATCGCCCATATATTCAACGCCGGTTACAATCAATATCTGGTCGATGCCAATTGAGGTTAGTTTCTCAATCGGGTAATAAATCATAGGTTTTTGCCCTACGGGCAGCAAATGCTTGTTTGTAACCTTGGTTAGTGGCCTCAGCCGCGACCCTGTGCCGCCGGCAAGAATAACACCTCTTAAATCCACATTCATCTCCTTATGAATTATTGTAGTCTGAAGATTCTAAGGCCCACGAGCAACGATGTCAACGATAGCTTAGAGGAATCCGTCTGGATTTATGAAAATCCCATCTGTCCACAGTAGACAGCAACCTCAAAAGCACCAAAAAAAAACTTGATTATCAGCTATTAGGCAAGTATTATTCGTTTCCAGCTTAACTGTTGGTTACTGGGGAATTGTCCGAGACGGCCAGAGAATTACTGTATTGGTCATTAGAGGGTTTTAGTGCAACCCACGGGGACGGAGTCTGGAT